>CAJOOL010000102.1 GCA_905236115.1 uncultured Endomicrobiia bacterium | reverse complement strand
TCATCCGGTAAATGCCGTTGGTATTTATGTTCCGGGAGGAAGATTTTCCTATCCGTCTTCGGTAATAATGAATGCCGTTGCCGCAAAAACCGCAGGCGTAAAAAGAATAGTTATGATGACGCCTCCAAAGAAAATGACAAATGAAGTTCTTTTTGCCGCAAATTTATGCGGGATAAATGAAATTTATACCATAGGCGGAGCAGTCGCAATAGCGGCACTTGCTTATGGAACCGAGACAATAAAACCCGTAAATATGATAACAGGTCCCGGAAACGCCTATGTCAACGAGGCCAAAAGACTTGTTTTCGGTAAGGTCGGAATAGATTCTTTGGCAGGTCCCAGCGAAGTGGCAATTGTTGCAGACGGCGGTGCAAATAAAGAATATGTTTTATATGATTTGCTTGCACAGGTTGAACATGATACCATGGCAAAAGCATATCTTCTGTGCAACAGCAAAGATACGATAAATTATATAAAGAAAAATATACATAAAGAAAAGCTGCAACAGATAAAAATTTATAATGTTGATACGGATAAAGCAATTGAAAAAGTTAACGATATTGCTCCTGAACATTTGGAGCTTTTGCTAAAAGACGCAAAAAAATATGTAAACAGAATTTATAATGCCGGTGCGGTATTTGCGGGCTATAATACGGCAACGGCAGCCGGCGATTACTGGGCTGGGCCGTCTCATGTTCTGCCGACAAATGCTTCGGCAAAATATTCAAGCGGACTTTCCGTTATGACTTTCTTAAAAAGAAGCAGCTATATTGAACTGAAGAAAATAAATCCCGAAATAAAAAAACAAATTGCGGATTTTGCAAATGCCGAGGGGTTAATAAATCATAAAAAATCCATAGAGGTGAGAGTATAATGTATGTAGACCTTTCTGAAAGAGAAATAGATTTACTTTTAAGAATGCTTTCGGAATCTTTAAGAAAAGTTAATAAAGGTAAAGACGAATTTGATCTTTCCATGGATGAAGTTCCTTTGCTGGAAAAACTGGAAAACAGTTTAAGATTTAACGATTTTGACAGAATGCTTACGGAGCGTCTGTTGTCTAAAGTAAGTTACTTAAATTAGAGAGAAGAAAATGAGAAAAGCACATATAAAAAGAAAAACTTTTGAAACCGATGTTGATATAGAACTGAATTTGGATTCAAGTAAAAAACCGGTGATAAATACCACGATACCGTTCATGGACCATATGCTTACGCTGTTTGCCGCTCATGCCGGAATTTATCTGAAAATTAATGCCAAAGGCGACACGGAAATTGACGACCACCATTTGGTTGAAGATATGGGCATTACGCTGGGGCAGGCTTTTAAAGAAGCTCTCGGCGATAAAAAAGGCATAACAAGATACGGGCAGTTTCTTCTTCCCATGGATGAGGCTTTATCTTATACGGCTCTTGACATTTCTGGGCGTCCTCACTTAAGCTACGAAGCGGAAATAAAGTTTCAAACAACGGGATTTAATTACGATTTGATACAGGAATTTTTTATCGCACTTGTAAATAATGCGGCGATAACGCTTCATATAAAAATGATAAAAGGAAGAAACAACCACCATATAGCAGAGTCCATTTTTAAAGGGTTTGGACATGCATTTGCAACAGCAATAAGCAAGAATAAAAAAAATAAAAATATACCTTCCACAAAAGGTATTTTATAGAGGTAAAAATAAAATGTTAGTAATACCCGCAGTTGATATCAGACAGGGAAATTGTGTTATGTTAAAACAGGGCAAGATTGCCGACGAAACTATTTATTCCAAAGATCCCGTTTTTATGGCCAAACTCTGGAAAGCAAAAGGAGCCGAAAGGCTTCATGTTGTGGATTTGGACGGTTCTTTTTCCGGTAATCAAACAAACAATGCCATTATCGGAAATATTTGTTTAAGCGTTGATATGCCGGTGGAAGTGGGCGGCGGGATAAGAAATATGAAAAGAATTGACGATATTTTTACGCTGGGTGCTTCTTACGCCATACTGGGAACGGTGGCAGTTTATAATCCCGATATAGTCAGACAGGCTATAGAAAAATACGGCCCGGAAAAAATTATTGTTGCTCTTGATATTTATGAAGATAAAGTTGCCATCGGCGGCTGGAAAGAAATTACCCCGGTAAAAACCGAAGAAATGATAGAAAAACTTAAAGGTATGGGCGTGCAGGAAATAATATATACCGATATATCCAAAGACGGTATGTTGAAAGGCCCAAATATTGACGGACTTAAAAAAGTAGCAAAAATCAGTAAAATGAGGGTGATAGCTTCCGGCGGAGTAACCACCGTGGAAGATGTTAAAAAAATTGCAAAGCTGGAAAAAAACGGTGTTATCGGTGCAATAGTAGGCAAAGCTCTGTATACCGAAGATTTTAAGCTGGAAGAAGCTATAAGAGCTTTGAACGGCAATTAACGACAAAAACAGTGTCGTCATTGCGAGGCAGGCGAAGCCAACGAAGCAATTATAAATTATTATTAAAATTTACAAAGTGCGTTTTCTGTTTGTTTAGAAATTTTTGCGGAGGGAAAAATGTTGGAAATTACCAAGCAATTGAAGTTTGATAAGAACGGTTTGATACCTGTAGTAGTTCAAGATTATAAAGACGGAACAATTTTGATGGTTGCATATATGAATGCCGAAGCTTTTGAAAGAACTTTGAAAACAAAAAAAGCCACTTATTGGAGTCGTTCCAGACAGAAATTTTGGATAAAGGGCGAAGAATCCGGAAATATTCAGAAAGTAAAAGAAGTTTATTATGACTGCGATGCCGACTGTATTTTGCTTAAAGTTATTCAGGTAGGTGATTCCGCCTGTCATACAGGTTACAGAAGCTGTTTTTACAGGAAATTGTCTTTTACAGGAAAGAGCAAAATTGTAGGCGAGAAGATTTTTGACCCGAAGAAAGTTTACGGAAAATAAAAAATTTAAGCGGGCGGTGAAGAAATCTTGTCTATAAAAATATTATATAGGAGTAAAAGTGTTAAAAGTAAAAATCTGCGGTATTACAAATTATGATGATGCGTTAAATGCTACCAATTTAGGGGCAGATTATTTAGGTTTCAGCCTGATAAAGGATTCTGCCAAAAAAGTTTCCGATAAAATGTTAAAAGAAGTAAACGAAAAACTCCCGCCTTTTGTTACCGCCGCGGGGATATTTGCAGACAGCGATCATAAAACAATAACAAAAGTTGTCAAAAAAACGGCAATCAAAGCCGTGCAGCTTAACGGTTCGGAAACTCCGGAGTTTTGTAAGGCATTATCCGTTTCTTTAGGAATAAAAATTTTAAAATATATGAAGTTTACAACAATTTCCGATATTGAAAAATTGAAACCTTATGCAGGAAATGTTGATTATTTTGTTTTGGATATTTCTTCCAAAAATGAAAACGGTGAAGTAAGTATCAATACCGAAAATCTTTCGGCATTAAGCCAAATATCGGTTCCCTGTTTTATAACAGGAGGAATATCTGCCGGTAATGTGGAAGATATTGTTGAAAAATACAAACCTTATGCCGTTGAAGCGGATACGAGTATTGAAAGACTTCAGAGAAAAAAAGATTTTAACAAAATGGCGGAATTCATTAAAGCCGCTCACAGTCTGTAAAATTAAAGCCTTTGCTGTGTGAATAAAATAGCGAAAGCAGAGTAAGATTTTTTTCTCACCCTGCTTTCGGTTTTAGGTCAATGCTATGTCTTGACCTTTATTTTTGTTGTTTACTTTATTATGCATAAGTGGTTTCTGTTATATTTGCACCAATTACTTCTGAGCCACCTGGGGCAGTCACCCAAAATCTTATTCTTAAACTATTTTTTATGACATCGTTTACAAGTTCATTTGGTTTTGGTACATAAGAAGCAAAATAATTTCTTGGATCTTGATTGCTTGCCGAAGTTATTGTAAAGAAAGTAAAATATTTATTGCTTCGGGCATCTATCCCTAAATATTCATTATAACTGGTTCTGTAATCCATTCCCATCCATGCGGATGTCCAAAAATAACCATATTCGGAATAATAAGATTTTTGTGCTGAAATGATAGTTCCTAATAATGCGTAACCTTCAGCCATTTTTGCCTTATCAACATAACCTCTGTAAATTGGTACAGAAATTACTGACAAGATAATAACGATGGCAATAACGATAACCAATTCCACGAGTGTGAAACCGACATTTTGAGACCGTTTCCTAAATCTAAATGATTTTTTCATAATTTTTCTCCTTTTTTTTGTTTTTTTTATTTTATCACCGGCTAAGCTGCGGCATCGCAGCGTTCTGGTGCTTCCTATTTTTCTCCAATCTTCTATACAAAAATGCGTTGCATTTTTGTATAATTGCCGAGAGATAAACTCACGCAAAAGTTTTTATCTTTTATCCAAGCTGTGCTATGTATTTGGTTGTCAGCCAAAAACAGCCCGCTCGGCTTATTTTGTGTATTATATGATTTAAAATTTGTATTTTTAAATCTTGTATGCTTTAAATTGTAGCATATAAGATTTAAAAAGTCAATATTTTTCTGTTGTGTTTTTAGGGCTTGTTTATGAATTTCGGTGAAAAATTAAAAAAAATATTAAAAGAAAAAGATATATCTCAGACGGATTTGGCTAAAAAATTAAATGTAAAACATTCCGTTGTTAACCGCTGGGTGAGGGGGCTGTCCAATAATCCGCAGATGGATACCATAGAAAAAATTTCCAATGTTTTGGATGTTCCCGTAAATTATTTTATCAATAACAAAAATGAAAGTGTTGAAAACGATGATAAAAATAGATATAAAGATAATGACGTCATAAGTCTTGTAATGAAATTGATAGAAAATCAAAACAAACTGATAGATGAAAAAGAAGAGAAATTTAAGGAAAAAATAAAAAGACTTGAAAGTGAAATAGCTTGCCTAAAAAAATAATCTGTTGATATATATTGTGTTTTTTAATATAATGTACTCTTTAGGGAATGCGTATGAATTCGGAACGAAAGTATTGACGTATATTGATGTATATTATATTCAGAGGGTAAAGATGGAAAACAAATATAAAGAACAGTTTGAAAAAGATAAAGCGTGTGCGGGAAGAACCATAGAAATGGAAACCGACACGCTTAAAATTTTGAAAGAAAGTTTGGATATTTCTTTGACTAAAGCATTGGATATGATGCAGAATGCCAAAGGAAGAGTAATAATAACCGGTATGGGAAAATCCGGACATATAGGTAAAAAAATTGCGGCGTCGCTTGCTTCAACGGGAACGCCGTCGTTTTTTGTCCACCCTGCTGAAGCAAGCCACGGTGATTTGGGTATGGTTACGGAAGAAGATGTGGTTGTTGCGATATCAAACAGCGGGGAGTCCAAAGAACTTGCGGATATTTTAAACTATTGTAAAAGGTTCGGCATTCCTTTAATTTCAATTACTAAAAATCCGAACAGTTCTTTGGGAAAAGCGGGAGATGTGGTTCTATTGATTCCCGATAACGGGGAAGCCTGTCCTTTGGGGCTGGCACCGACCAATTCCACTACGGCGACACTGGTTATAGGGGATATTTTAACCACATGTCTTATGGAAAGAAAAGGGTTTACAGAGAGAGATTTTAACGAGAGACATCCGGGAGGAAAACTCGGTTCGGTTTTACAGAAAGTTTCCGACTTAATGCATACGGGCAGTGAAATGCCGATATTGAAAGAAAATGCTTCAATGCAGCAGGTTCTTATAGAAATGACATCAAAGAGGCTGGGGTGTGCAGGTTTTGTGAATGATAAAGGAGAGTTAACGGGAATTCTTACCGACGGTGATTTAAGAAGATGTTTATCGGCACAAAGTCTTGATAAACCTGCATTTGAAATAATGACAAAAAATCCGAAAACCGTTTGCAAAGATTCAATGGCTTCGGCAGCAATGAAAATAATGAACGATAAGAAGATTACAAATCTTTTCGTCGTTGAAGATAATAAGCCCGTCGGGGTTATTCATATACATGATTTGCTTTCAAAAGGTATAGCTTAAAGGAAACACTGATTAATTATGAAAGAGCAAAGCCCGAAGCAGATTTTGCCTATAAAGAGGCGGTTGAACCGCTTCAAGCGGAACTTC
>CAJOOL010000101.1 GCA_905236115.1 uncultured Endomicrobiia bacterium | reverse complement strand
TATAGGCAAAATCTGCTTCGGGCTTTGCTCATTCATAATTAATCAGCGTTTCCTAAATTATAAAATATCGCATTCCTAAATCTCTTCTAATTTGTTATAATGAAAGAAATGTATTTTCCTTTATCAAAATATAAAATATTTCGGAGAAAATTATGATAGTAGAATTGCTGCGGTATACAAATGAGCCTGAAAAAACCTGTGCGGTTGCTGCAAGATTGTGTTACAGCTCGGTTGGTATTGAAGAACTGAAAGAAAAATTAACGCAGGAAAAAACTGAAGATATTTTAAAAAAAGTTATAAAGTCCGGACATCATTCCGTATTGGAACACGCCTCGTTTACTTTCGGCATAGAGGGTGTTTCAAGAGCACTGCTGGCACAGCTGACACGTCACAGACTGGCATCATTTTCCGTGCAGAGCCAAAGGTATGTGAAGTTTGATAAGAAAACGCCTGAGTTCGTTATCCCGCCGAAAATTTTAAAAGATGAAAATTTGTTAAAACAATATAATGAATTTTTGGAAACTGCTCAACGGTATTACAATACATTTCTTGAAGCGGGAATTGCCGCCGAGGATGCAAGATATGTTCTGCCGAATGCGGCTTCAACAAAAATAGTTATGACTATGAATGCAAGAGAACTGAGGCACTTTTTTGAGCTGAGGTGCTGCAACAGAGCCCAGTGGGAAATAAGAGATATGGCTTGCCGAATGCTGAAGCTGGCAAAGGAAACCGCACCGATATTGTTTGAAAATGCGGGGCCGAACTGTGTAAGAGGCGGTTGCACCGAAACAAAACCCTGCGGAAGCCCGTGGAAGAAAATTACCGTTTAATTTTAAAAAATTTTTTAGAAAACATACAGAACGGCGAACTTCAGATATTTAGTTTCCGGCATTGATACAAGCACCGGATGATCTTTTGCCTGAGAGGAAAGTTCCAAAAACACCGCCGTCTTTTTCGCCCTTGCACAGGCTTGCGTAATCATTTTTACAAAGTCCGCTTCCGACAAATGGTGAGAACATGAAGAGGTTGCAAATATCCCACCGTTTTTTAAAAGCCTTAAAGCCTGTTCGTTAAGTTTGGCATAATGTTTATAGCCTGCAAAAAAATCTTTTTTACTTTTTATCAGTCCGGGCGGATCAATATTTACCACTTCAAAATTTTCGTTTTCAGCTTCGTGTGAACAGATATATTCCTGTGCGTCGGCAACAACGGCATTGAAATTTTCGTATCCGTTAAGCTCGTAATTTTTTGCAGCCGTCTCAAGCGCAGGCCTTGAAGAATCCACAAATATTACTTCTTTTGCTCCGCCTTTTAAGGCGTTTAAACCGAAAGAACCTGTATGCGTGAAACAGTCCAAAACTTTTTTGCCTTTGCAGTATTTTTGAAGAATTTTTCTGTTGTCTCTCTGGTCAAAGAAAAATCCTGTTTTCTGTCCGTGCTTAATATTAACATAATATTTTATATCGTTTTCCGTTATGATAATATCGTCGGGAATTTCCCCTGAATACACTTCATTTTCCTGCGGTAAATTTTCAAGTTTTCTTAAAGCGGAATCATTTCTTATCATTATTCCTTTCGGGTTTAAAACATTTTTAACGGCTTCCAAAATATCGTGTTTATTTTTATCGGCTCCGGCCGAAACAAACTGAGCCGTGCAATAGTCTTCATATTTGTCCAAAATGAAACCGCTTATTCCGTCGCTTTCGCCGTAGAATGCTCTGAAAGAATTTTGTTCGGGATATAAAAATTTTCTGAAGTCATAAGCTTTTTGAATTTTTTCCTGCCAGAATTTTATGTCAATAATTTCATTTTTTCTTGATATAATTCTTGCTGCTATCAGTGAATGAGGATTGTAAAAAGCAAGCCCGATGAAGTTGTTGGAAAAGTCATAACACTCCACGGTTTCGCCGGCCTGCGGCTTGGAAACGATATCGCCGATTTCGTTTGAAAATATCCATTGATGTCCGGATACTACTCTTTTTTCTTCGCCTTTTTTTAAAATTATTTTTTTCATTTTATATCCTCTTGTATTTCCTCAGGAAAGAACTTTTTATATAAAAATAATATTTTTGTTCGGAATTATTCGTGTGTATTTTCTTTTAAATTTTTATATATTTCTTTAATTTTATTTTCCAGCTCGGCAATTGTTCCGGAATTATCCACCGTAATATCTGCAAGACGCATTTTTTCTTTTATCGGCATTTGAAGAGCAATTCTTTTTTCCGCTTCTTCTTCGGTAATGTTATCGCGTTTCATAAAACGCAGTATCTGCAGGCTGTGTTCGGCATAGACGACAATCACTTTATCGCACACTCTGTCAAGACCCACTTCAAAAAGCAGCGGAGCGTCCACAACAATATCCGTAACAGTATATTTTTTTGCAATAATTTCATTGGTTTTTCTTATGATGTGGGGATGGATAATTCGTTCCAGTTCCGTCTTGGCCTGTTTATCGCTAAAAACTATAGAACCCAGTTTTTTTCTGTTTAATGAACCGTTGTTGTTAAGAATATCCGTTCCGAAAACGCCGACGATATCTTTCAAACATTTGCTGTTTTTTGTCGTCAATGTTCTGGACAATTTATCGGCATCAATAATATAACAGCCGAGTTTTTTAAATATTTTTGAAGATTGGCTTTTGCCTGTGGCAATTCCGCCGGTAAGACCTATTATCATTTAACCGCCTGAAAGTAACGCCGAACCAAATTTTTCTTATTATACCAAATAACAAAATATATTGCGAAAAAGAAAAAGAGCAAAGAGATTTTACAGCTCCTGCAGCCAGCCGTTGTAAAGACCTGCGGCATCAAAATCTTCAAGTACTTTGCCGTATTCTTCCTGCGTAACTTTTCTGTTGAGTTCTTCGTATTGTGATGATTTGTTGGCGGTGTGATACTGAGCCATAACACTCATATATGTATCGGGCGAAATTTCCGAAGCTACAAAATGAAAAGTTTCTTTGGAACCTGCAATGCCGTTCGGCAGGACAAGATGGCGTATTAAAATTCCTTTTTTTGCCATATCGTTTTTATCAAAACAAAGTGTTCCTTTCTGACGGAACATTTCTTTTATCGCCGCTCTGTTATGTTCAACATAGTTGTTTATTTTGGAATATTTTTTTGCATTTTCGTTGGAAGAATATTTCATATCGGGCATATAAATATCAATAAAATTTTCCATAAGCTCCAATACTTCCACGCTTTCATATCCGCCGCAGTTTGAAAGAACGGGAATTTTTAAACCTTTTTGTCTTGCAATAAAAATACTTTCGGCAGCCTGAGCATAAACATGTGTGGGAGTAACAAGATTTATATTGTTGGCTCCCTTGTTTTGCAATTCTATCATTTTATCGGCTAATTGTTCCGCAGAGATTTCATTGCCGTTGCACAGCTGACTTATGGGATAGTTTTGACAAAAAACACAGGACATATTACAGCCCGTAAAAAATACCGTTCCGGAACCAGTCTCGCCGGAAACAGGCGGTTCCTCGCCGTAGTGAAGATTTATACTTGCGGTTTTTAAAACGTTTCCTATTTGGCAAGCACCTTTTTCGCCTTTCAGTCTGTTGACCCCGCACTTTCTCGGACAGAGAGAACATTTTTCAGTTAAGTGATAAAGTTTTCTTATTTCGTCATTCATATTTTTCCCCTTAAGGAAACTATACTTAATTCTCAAGCGGAAACCGCAAGGCTTTTTACTTTTAAATTCGTTGGAACTTCTCGCGATTGATAAAAAACGCCGGCTGTGCAGATTAATAAGGCCGGCGTTTTATTTTCCTCAAAAAAATTTTTTATTTTTTGGATTTTTTCTCTTTCTTCTCTTCTTTTGCTTCGGTATCTTTCGCTTCCTGTGCCGCTGCGGTTTCGGTTTTTGCTTCAACTTTTGTTTCGGCATTTGCCTGTGCGGAAACTTCCAGTTTTTTAAGACCGTGTTTTTCTCTGATAAGGTTTTCTATCTCGCTTATAACGTCGGGATTGGAAACCAAGTAATCTTTAAATTTATCTTTGCCCTGAAAACGTTCTTCTTTATAAGTATAGAAAGAACCTGCCTTTTCTATAATTCCATCGTTTACGCCGATATCGGTAATGTAGCCGGGCTTATCTATTCCCTGTCCGAAAATAATATCAAATTCAGCCTGTTTGAAGGGTGCCGCAACTTTATTTTTTACTACTTTTACTCTTACTCTGTTACCTAAAATTTCATCACCTTTTTTAAGTGCTTCCACTCTTCTTATATCCAGACGAACGGAAGAATAAAACTTCAGTGCCATACCGCCGGTGGTGGTTTCCGGACTGCCCCACATAACGCCGATTTTCTGTCTTAACTGATTGATAAAAATTATTGAAGATTTGGATTTTGCAACCGTAGGCGTAAGTTTTCTTAACCCTTGGCTCATCAGCCTTGCCTGAACGCCCACAAAAGAATCGCCCATTTCGCCCTCAATTTCCGCACGCGGAACAAGTGCCGCAACGGAGTCTACAACTATCAAATCCACCGCTCCGGAACGAACCAGTTTGTCGGCGATTTCAAGAGCCTGTTCTCCGGAATCCGGCTGAGAAATAAGCATATTATCTATATCCACGCCCAGCTTGGAAGCATATTCCGGGTCCATTGCATGTTCGGCATCAATGTATGCCACTATACCGCCCTGCTTCTGAGCCTGTGCGGCAACACACATTGCCAGCGTGGATTTTCCGGAAGATTCCGGACCGTAAATTTCTATAATTCTTCCTCTGGGAATACCGCCTATGCCTATAGCAATATCCAGCGGTAAAGCTCCCGTCGGGATAGCTTCTACATCTTCATGAGAGGCATCGCCCAGCCTCATAACGGCTTCTTTGCCGAAATCCTTTTCTATTTGTGACAAAGCCAAATTTAAGGCTTTCATTTTTTCTGCATTTGACATTTTAAAATCTCCTTTTTTTATATATTTTACATACATTT
Source organism: uncultured Endomicrobiia bacterium (assembly GCA_905236115.1). Taxonomy (GTDB): domain Bacteria; phylum Elusimicrobiota; class Endomicrobiia; order Endomicrobiales; family Endomicrobiaceae; genus Ruminimicrobiellum. Next base: position 14,558 of record CAJOOL010000101.1, on the reverse strand, counting down.
ATTATATCAGATTAATCCGGAAAATAAAAGATTTTACCGTTTTATTTCCTCAGATGTTCCAAGGCTTTTTTGGCTCTGAGGTGTCCGGGATTCAGGCGGAGCACCAGCTCAAAAGTTCTTTCGGCTTCAAGATTTTTTCCTTTAGCATAAAGAATTAATCCCTCGGAATATTTCTTGTCCGCCATTTTTTCGTCTATGACAACTTCTTTTTCTGCTGTTTGTTCTGCAGGCTGCCGTTGTATTTTCGGTGATGTTTTTTTATTTCTGTTAACCGTTTTGGAAAGTTCCTCAACGGATTTGTCTATGTAATTTTTGGCCAGAGAATAATAGTTGAAAGAACTTGTGTATTTGGAATCTTTTACAAAAGCCTGAAGTTTTTCCATCTGTTTTATGCAGGAAATCCAGCGTTTGTTTTTATACAAATTTATGCCGGCGTTAAGCATATCCTTTGCTTCGTTTTCAAATTTTTTCTTTTCTTTTTCCCTTATTGAATCCGTTAAAATTTTATTTATTTTATTGTAATAATCTTTTACTTCTTCGTTCGTATCGTCAAACTGAAGATACTTCGCCCATTCTTTCAAACAGCCGTAATAATCGTTTTTGTAGTAGCTTGTGTATCCTGCCGCATAAGAATATTCTTCAAAATTGCTTTCCAAAGCGGAAGAAGATTTTTCCTCCATATATTTTTTTATCTTGTTATAATAAAAATTCGGCGATTCATACTGAGGATACTGCATAATAATTTTCTGAAGCAGATTTGTTGCATAAAGATACTGCTTTTGCGAATAATATTTTTTGGCTTTATCAAACATCTTTTCGGCTTGTATTATAGAAAGCCTTTCTTTGTTCAGTGCAGCCTGTGCTTCTTTTTCAAGAGCGGAATCGGCTTTGGTTTTTTGGCCCCATTTAAATGACAGAGAAAATCTGTTGATAATATCTATTTCGTTAAAATCTATGGAGTAATTGACTATGAAAGAATAAATTTGTGCACCGAAACCTGCAGTGATGTGATTGTTGTAATAACCGCCTCTGACGGCATACTTTTCTATAAATTTATATTCCAGCCCTGCACAAAATTCATTGTGTTGGTCTTCGTTTCTGACATCAAAAGAAAAAGTCAAAGTGTCTTTACTTTCAAAATGATAAACAACGGGAATCTGCATTAAGGTGCTAAGCACAAAAATATTTTGAAAATCTTCTTTATATTCGTCCAGTTTTATGCCCGAACCGTAAACGTTCTGAGCGGAAAAACCCAAACCGAAATTTGTCCGAAAGTATCCGAAGTCTACATTTTCAAAAAATCTTGACATTGAAAAGTCCAGCGAATATCCGCCGTTTTTCTTCTCGTAAAAATCCTGATAAATGTATTTTGCGTTTACTCCCAAACCCAGTCTTAACGGTTTGATTTCCGTTGCAAGTGCCAAAATATATGCCCATTGATTGGTGCGGATAACTTTCGGACTGTCAAAAGGATCCGCTCTCAGTTCCACGTCGCCGCTTGCCAAATCTACGGCATTAAAGCCGACGGAAAAATTCTTAAACAATCTGAAATTTATTGCTGCGGAATTGTAAGACGTTCCGTCAAAAAGATTGTATCTTGATAACGTTACCGTATTGAAATTAAAATAATTTAATAAAGACGAATTGTGAAAAATTATTGACGGGTCGTCAAGGTTGTTCAGTGCCGTCTCACCTTGAGCAAACGATGAAACGGACGGACCGTGAGAAAGGAAATTTTTTCTCTGTCCTTTGGCATAAGCGTTGGTGATAAAAAACATCAATAATATTAAAATGAAAATTATTTTATTATTAACAGTCTGCATTTTTCGGTGCTCGTGCGGCCTGAATATTTTTTCTTTATTACGCACAGATAAGTTCCGTTATACAAAATATTTTTGTAATCGTCTCTTCCGTCGTAGGCGTATTCGTTGTTTCCTGCATTTAAACCGTTTAAAGATACGTTGAAAATTTTATCCCCGTATTCGGAATAAATATCTATATCCGCTTTGCCGTTTTCGGCCATTTCAAAAAATATTCTTGTTTTCTGTCCTTTTTGAGGGTTGAAAGGATTGGGAGCATTATAGGCTTTTGTTATCTCGCCTAAAGTAACGAACTGAAAAGTTTGCGGAGATAAAAGTTTGGCACCGTATTGATTTTCCACTTCCACACGCCAGTAATATCTGGTTCTGGGGGAAAGATTTTGTGCCGTGAAAGAAGTTTGTGTTCCCAAATCATACTGCTGCATTGAATTTTCGGACTTTCCCAAAAAAAGAGTATTTTTTAAAATATCGGTATTTACGCCTTTGTTTATATTCCAGCTGAAATTTACTGCGGCGTTTGATGCTGCGTTATCATTCTGCAAATTAGGATTTAAGTTTACAAAATCGTACGGTCTCTCCGTAACTACAAAAACTTTTTTATTGTTTTCCGTGCTGTATTCCCCGGGATAAATTTCGTTTGCTGCGGTAACATAATATTCATAAGCTCCGTAATCCGCCGGTATGACTGCACCGTATTTATTACCGCCTGCCGAAACCAAAGAGACCGGCGTAAAAGCATCCGTCGTGTTTTGTTTCCTGTAGTAAAGTTTCGGATAGCCTGCCGATACGCCCAGACCGTATTTATCGTGGTATTTTACGGTAATGTTTACTTCGTTTTCGCTTTTTACGGAAATAATATCTTTCAGACTGTCGGATTCTATCAAAGATATGTCGGTAGCGGGAACATAATCAACCATATCTAAATTTGCCTGATATGATGAAAAATCTGCGTTCGTATCCGTGTATGACATATTTACCATTTGTGCAAAATCAAAACAGGAATCCGCATTTATCCAGTCGGACTGCTGAGCAAATTGTGCAGGCGAAGAAAAAATATCAACCTCTACATCCGATGCGGAAATATGCTGTGCGAAAACAAAAGAATTGAAAACGAATAAAAATAAAATGCTTAGAAATGATTTCAAATATTTTGTCATTTGGTTAATGCGAAGAGTAAAAATAATAAAAAGTTGAATAGGTGAATAAAAACTTTTCAACTATTCAACCGATTGATTTTTTTCAAAAATCGGGGTGACCGGATTTGAACCAGCGACCTCTCCCACCCGAAGGGAGCGCACTAGCCAACTGTGCTACACCCCGACTAATTTTCCAACAAGTCCAATACTTCTTCTATTTCTTTCGTTATTTCAAAAATATCTTTTCGGCTCAAACTGATTTCGGGTTCTTTGTGCAGTATGTCCGAATTTGTTTTTTTTCTTCTGTCAACTTTAAGATATTTTTTTACGCCGTCTATTGTAAACTTTTCGTCATAGAGAAGAGTCTTAATCTTTTTTATCAGATACACGTCTTCTTGGGAATATTTTCTCATTCCGGAATGACGTTCGGGCTTAAGCTGTATAAACTCTTTTTCCCAGTATCTTAATGTATAAGGCGGAACATCCGTTCTTTCGGAAACTTCTCTGATACTTAAATATTTTTTATCCGGTTCAAGCATTTTTCCGCCAAACGCCGTTCTTTTATTTTCTTTTCACGCACCGCAGGGATTAAAAAATTTCTTTAGACTGCCTGAACTTTATTTTCTTTTTCGGTTCTATCAGAATGGTTTCGCCGGTCTTCGGATTTCTTCCTTTCTTGGTCTGAGTGACCAATAAATTAAAACTTCCAAAACCCGTAATAACCACTTTTTCGCCGTTTATTATCGCCGTAAGCATATTTTCAAATATCTTGTTTACTACTTCGGCCGCATCTTTTTTGGACGGCATAAAATTTGCAACGCTCTGTATTATATCATTTTTTGTCATTTTTTTCTACTCTTTTTTTTCTTCAATTAAAAAACTTCTTGAAAAAACTGTCGTTTTTCTGCACGGCGTCTTTGGGTACTTCTCCCATTGTCTTGGCAAATTCAAAGAGAGCTTTTTTCTGTTCGGCGTTAAGACTTCTTGGAACATTAACATTTACTTTAACATATAAATCGCCTTTTATTCTTCTGCCCAGTTTCGGAAAGCCCTGTTCCTTAACTCTTAAAATCGTTCCCGGCTGTGTTCCCGGTGCAATTTTTACTTTTACATGACCGTCCAAAGTGGGAACATCATATTCTATGCCCAGTGCCGCCTGTGCAAAAGTGAGCTTGATTTCCGTATGCAAATCGTCGCCGTCTCTTACAAAACCGTCCTGTTTTCTTAAATGAATTACCACGTATAAATCGCCGGGTTCCGCCCCCTGCGGTCCGGAATCGCCCGCACCCGAAACTCTCAGCGTGCTGCCGTCATTAACTCCCTGCGGTATTCTGACTTTCAAAGTTTTGGAAGTTCTTACCGTTCCCGTTCCTCTGCATGTCGGACAAGGACTTTCTATAATCTGTCCTTCGCCGTGACATCTCGGGCATGTTTGTGCAAAAGAGAAAAAGCCCTGGCTTACTCTCATCTGTCCGGTTCCTCTGCAGGTTGGACATGTTTTAGTGGAAGTGCCTGCTTTTGCTCCCGTTCCGTGGCAGGTTTCGCATGTATCTCTTCTTGCAATATCTATTGAAACTTCCTTGCCCGTCATTGCGTCAAGCATGGAAATTTCCAAATCGTATCTTAAATCCGCCCCTTTTCTGTATTGTCTGCGGCTGCTCTGATAGCTTCTGCCTGCTCTTCCTCCGCCGAAAATATCGCCGAATATTTCGCCCATATTGCTGAAAATGTCGCCCATATCGCCCGTATTGCCGAAGCCTCCGCCCATACCGTTCATTCCCTCATGGCCGAAAGCGTCATACTGCTGTTTTTTCTGCGGATTGGACAGCACGTCGTAAGCCTCGTTTATTTCCTTAAACTTTTCTTCGGCTTCTTTATTTCCCGGGTTTCTGTCGGGGTGGTATTTTATTGCCAAATGTCTGTAGGCTTTTTTTATTTCTTCTTCCGATGCACCTTTCGGTACACCTAACACTTCATAAAAATCTTTCTTCATGGTATCCTCTTAAAAACTTGCTTTACAAAATTTCATTATCATTAAAGAAAACAAATTGCAGAAAATAATATGTTAGCACTTATTATGTTTAAGTGCTAATTATAACACAGTTTTTATGTTTTTGTCAAGAGCAGACAGGTGTTAAAAAATGCAATATTTCAGAAAAGCAGAGATGATGTGTAGACGAGGTATAGACGAGAGCCGGAATTATAAATTCCGGAAATAAAAAACAAACTGCAGTTGATGATTTATAATTTTTTAAATTTGTTTCTGCTCGGGATTAATCAGCGTTTCTTTCAATATTTTGTTTTTTTCCTCTAGAAACTTTTTGGCCATTCTTGCCGTTTCAATGGCGTCTCTGCCGTAACCGTCGGCACCGATACTGTCGGCAAAATCTTTTGTCAAAGGTGCACCGCCGACAATAATCTTGGCATTGATATTTAATGCTTTCTTTAAGTTTATGACATTTTCCATTTCTACCATGGTTGTAGTCATAAGAGCGGAAAGCCCTATTATGTCCGCATCAACTTCTTTGGCTTTGGCGACAATATCTTCCTTGTCAACATTTTTTCCCAAATCTATAACATCAAAACCGAAACTTTCAAGCACGGCACAAACTATATTTTTGCCTATGTCGTGAACATCGCCTTTGACGGTAGCCATTACCACTTTACCTGCCGAAGCGGAACTTTCTTTTTTCAGCAGAGGTTTCAGCAAAGCAAACGCCGCCTGAGAAGCCTCCGCCGACATTATAACCTGCGGAAGAAAATATTCTTTGGAATTAAATTTTTCACCCACAATATTCAACGCTTTTAAAATAAGTTCATTGGATATTTCCAAAGGTTTTGTCCCTTCGTCAAGAATTTCCTTTGTCAGCGGTTTGATATAATCTTTGTCGCCGTTAATTATCGCATTGAAAAATCTTTCTTTTGCCGACAACACTTCATTTTTTGCCGGCTGTTTTTTTACGGCGGAAGAATATTTTTCAACATATTTTTTTGCGTTTGGGTCTTGGCAGTTCAATAAATTTCTTGCATACTCGTCATCTATAGACCAGTCCGCATTCGGGTTGCATATCGCCATATCAAGCCCCGCCTCAACGGCCATTTTTAAAAATGTGGAATTTATCGTCTGTCTGGACGGAAGCCCGAAAGAAATATTGGATACGCCCAGAATTGTTTTGCAGTCCCAGAACTGCATTTTTGATTGTTTTATTGCTCTTAAAGTTTCATATACCTGTTCCGGCGAAGAGCTTACCGACAGAGTTAAATAATCAAAAATAATTTCGGTTCTTTTCACGCCGATTTTTGCGGCATAATATAAAATTTTTTTTGCTATATTTATTCTTTCTTTCCAAGTTTTCGGTATGCCTTTTTCGTCTACCGTAAGGCCGATAATGCTTGCACCGTATCTTTTGGCTATGGGAAGAATTCTTAATAATTTTTCCGTTTCGCCGTTGACGGAATTTATCAGAGGTTTGCCTGCACAATGTTTGCATGCCGCCTCAAGTGCTTCGGCAAAAGAAGAGTCCAAAGATAAAGGAACGTTGACTATTTCCTGTATTTCGTTTACGGCATTGGAAATGAGTTTTACTTCGTCGCCGCCGGGAAGCCCCATATTCACATCCAAAATATCGGCACCGTTTTGCACCTGCGTGCGGGCTTCGTTTTTCACAAGTCCGAAAATATTTTGGGAAAGTTCCGCCTGTAAAATTTTTCTTCCTGTCGGATTGATTCTTTCGCCTATTTTTATCGGTCTTTTTAAAGTGTTCAAATCTACAGCTCTTGTTCTGGAAGACAATAAGTGGTGTTTGATAAAATTTCTTTTAACGGGTGGTTTATTTTTTAATTCTTTTGATAAAAGTTTTATGTATTCGGGTGTCGTTCCGCAGCATCCGCCGAACATATTGATACCGTAATCGTAAGCCTGTAAAGATATTTTCAGAAATTCTTCCGGCGTTCCGGGAAAAACGGTCTGTCTGTTGATATACTCAGGCATTCCGGCATTCGGTTTGAAAGATATAGGCAGATTTGTATTTTTTGACATAAATTCCGCAAGTTTCAAAAGGTCTTTCGGTCCTACGGAACAGTTCATGCCTAAAGCGGTAACCCTTAAACTTTCCGCTATGGCAATAAAACTTAAAACATCAGTTCCCGTAACGGAAACCCCCTCGCTTGTGAAAGTCATTTGTGTTATCACGGGAATGTCACCGCAGACATCTTTTACCGCCAGCACCGCCGCTTTCAATTCTTTAATTTCCGTCATGGTTTCAATGATAATCAGGTCTGCTTTTGAATCTTTTAAAATTTCCGCCTGTTGCTTGAAAGTTTCGTAAGCCGTGTCAAAAGAAATATTTCCCAAAGGATACAGATAACCGCCAAGCGAAGAAATATCGCCCGCCACAAAAGCACCTGTTCTTTCGGCTTCGTTTTTTGCAATATTTACGCCGGCAAAAATAATATCTCTTATTTTATTATCAAGGTTGTATTGTTTCAGTTTCAGATTATTTGCACCGAAAGTGTTGGCAAGGATAATATCGGAGCCGGCATCAATATATGAAGAATAAATTTTCCTTATTCTTTCCGGATATTTGATATTAAGTTCTTCAGGCGTTGAAACATCCTGCAGAAAATTATATTTCTGAAGTTCCGTTCCCGTAGCCCCGTCAAGAATTAACACTTTTTTATTAAGCAGGTCTGTAAATTCTCTTGCGTTCATAACTTGTATATTTTATCATAATTTGAAAAAATAATATAGTTGAAGAGTTGAAAACGACAAAGGCACTGACGTCATTGCGAGGAGCATAGCGACGAAGCAATCTTGCCGTTGTTGTTAGTTGAATGGTTGAAACGGGGAACGAACAGAAGAAAATTTTTAGAAAAATTCCTGTAATGCTTCATCCTCAGATTTCTGTAAATCTTTAGGTTTTAAAGCAGCCGCAGTAAATGCAATTTTTGGATCTATATTACCATAAGCACCATATCCCACGCGAAACTTAGTAAAATATTTATTGCCACGAGCATCTATTCCTAATACGTCTGTTTTTGGTTTGGTGCTCCATTTGCTTTTGCAAAAGAGATCCTTTTCGGATTCCAAAAACATTAATATTAAGTTTATAAACAAATTATACCTTAAAATTTCCTTTTTGGCAAATTTTAGTTTGATATAAAAATGTTTTGTTGATATAAATTCGTTGACATAGAACTCTTAAATAGATAAAATTTTAACTATATATTTACAACTTTTTTAAAGGAGAAATTTTTATGCAAAAAGCCTTAGTTTGTTCCGTATGCGGTTATGTTCATTTAAAAGAAAATGCACCGGAAAAATGTCCCGTGTGCGGTGCAGGTTCAAAAGCGTTTAATATGAAAGAAGACGCATTAAAGACAAAAGACGATATTGTTACCACAGGCGAAAGCCACAAGAAACATCTTCCCGTGATAACAAAAGAAGTTTCAAAATGCTGCAGTGATGCAAACGGTCAGTGCGAAAAAATAAAGGTTAAAGTCGGCGAGCTTGTCCACCCGATGATTCCGGAACATTACATTACAAATATAATGTTTTATGCCGATAAGGAATATGTCGGCGGCATAGCATTGACACCGGAGCTTAAACCTGCGGGAATGATTGCTCTTGATGTAAAAGGCAGAAAAATTTCCATTATTGCACAGTGCAATATTCACGGAAACTGGATATCGGAATTGGAATAATTTTTAAAGAAATTTTAAAGAATTTTTGAAGTATTTTTGATAAATTATTGGAGGAAAAAATGAAAAGTTTAAAAGGAACAAAGACGGAAAAAAATCTGCTTCAGTCTTTTGCAGGGGAATCTCAGGCAAGGACAAGATACACTTTTTTTGCTTCTGCGGCAAAGAAAGAAGGTTATGAACAAATATCAGCTGTTTTTACCGAAACGGCAGATAACGAAAAAGAACACGCAAAAAGATTTTTTAAATTTTTAGAGGGCGGCGAAGCCGAAATTACCGCTTCTTTTCCTGCAGGCAAAATAGGAACCACCGCAGAAAATTTACAGGCTGCTGCCGACGGAGAAAATGAAGAATGGACGAAAGCATATCCGGAGTTTGCAAGGGTGGCCGAAGAAGAAGGTTTTGAAGAAATTGCCGAAGCATTCAAATACATTGCAAAAGTTGAAGCGGCACACGAAAAAAGATACAGAAAACTGCTGGAAAATATTAAATATGAAAAAGTATTCTGCAAAGACGGTGTTGTCCGCTGGAAATGCAGAAACTGCGGATATGTATATGAAAGCAAAGAGGCTCTTGACGAATGCCCTGCCTGCAAACATTCAAAAGCATATCAGGAAGTTTTTGTAGAGAACTATTAAAAATTTGCAAAGCAAATTTTGGGAAGTATGGAAGTATAGATGTATAGAGGGATGGAGGTAATAAAATGAAATATGTATGTAAAGTGTGCGGATGGGTATCCGAAGACGGCACAAAGCCGGAAAAATGCCCCATATGCGGAGCAACGGAATTTAATGAAGTTTCCGAAGGTGAAAAAGTTTATGCAACTGAACATCATGTAGGCGACGGTAAAGTAGAAGATAAAGAAATTATGGAAGGATTAAGATCAAACTTTTCCGGTGAATGCTGTGAAGTAGGTATGTATTTGGCAATGTCCAGAGTGGCAGAAAGAGAGGGCTATCCTGAAATTGCCGAAGCATATAAAAGATATGCTTTTGAAGAAGCCGAACATGCTGCAAAATTTGCGGAGCTTTTAGGTGAAGTTGTTACCGACTGCACTAAGAAAAATTTGGAACTCAGAGCAGCTGCGGAACATGGTGCCTGCGACGGTAAACTTATGCTTGCCAAGAGAGCTAAAGAGCTCGGCTATGATGCAATACATGACACGGTTCATGAAATGGCAAAAGATGAGGCAAGACATGGGAAAGGCTTTGACGGACTTTTGAAGAGATACTTTTCCAAATAACCTGACGAAAAAACAGTAAATTTTGGACTATAATATTGAAACTCGCAAACTTATGTACCGTTTCACTTACGTACACTGCATTTGCGAGTTTCTTCATTTCGTCATAAACTTAATTGTTTTTTTATATTTTTACATTTATTGATAAAATTAAATTTTTTTATTTCTTAGGGAAACGCTGAATAGCCAAGAAAAAATTTTTTTTGTTGATAAAAACTTTGATTTGTGGTATAATTAAGATATAAACTCAATATCAATGTTTTTGGATCTGCGAAAGCAGACCGCTTTTGTGAAAACAAAAGAGGATTGGAAGTCCAAAAGCAGTCGTTTAAAATTTTGTGAAAATAAATCAGAAGCTATGTTGATTTATTTTTATAATTTGGTTCTTTGCCCTTTAGGGCAAATGAACGACGGCTGTGTCAGGAACGGCTTCCAATCCACCTGACACAGCTTTTTTGTTTAAGCAAAACATTTCTTTCGTAAAATCCAAAAAGAATAAAAACCAAAAGGAGAAATGTTATGAAAAAATTAAAACAGATTGAAAAATGGGAAGACCGGATGTATGGAAACAGCAACAACAAAACGGCAAGATTCCCGACAAAGGCATTCGGGCAACATCGCGGGCAAGACAGATATTAGGAATTGATGCCCGTGGTAATAAATATTTTTCTATATTTTATGATACTTCAAATTCAAGTGAATCCCCAAAAAATTATACATGGTTTGCAGTATTAAAACCGTCAGAATTAAGAACTAATGGAAAAACATGGTTAGCATTGTGGTATTACATAAATAGTGGTTCAACTATTGAAGAGTATAATGATCGTTAAGTTTAAATATATTCTTCAATATGCAGTAATTTAAAACAAAAGAAACTCTTCATAGCTGTATTTCTTGAGAAGACCGGGCAGAAAAAAATCTTTGCTCGGTCTTTTAAAGTAATATCATAAAATATTTGTAAGTATTATTTTTTTATATTCAAAAGCCAGTCAAGAACGTTTATTCTTTTTATTCCATTGTTATCGCCTGAGCCGTAGTCCATAGAAAGCAGAAATTTCGGATGATTATCTTTTATCTTTTCAAGCGGTGTAAGTTCCCTTTTTAAGGTTTCGGTTTCCAAAGCATAGTATGCTACCTGATAATATTCTACAGGTTCGCCGGGCTTCTGTGCGACAAAATCTATTTCAAGAATTTTCCTTTCCGTTTTTCCGTCTTTCTTAATAAATTGCGGAATTTTGCCTACATAAACTTTATAGCCTCTGTTTATTAATTCCAAAAAAACTACATTTTCAAGAATATGTCCCATATCAATATCTTGCCGCCCTAAAAGAATTTTTCTTAGTCCGACATCACAAACATAGTATTTTGAATTATTATTTAAATATTTTTTGCCTTTAATATCATACCGCTTGCATTCATACATAAGGTAACTGTCTGTTAAACCTTTTATATAAACATCTATGCTTTGTGCAGATATTTTATGTTCTGCCGCTCTTAACGAATTCAGTATATTTTTATTTGATATTTCACTTCCTATATTATCAAAAAGAAAAGAAACTACTCTTTCCAGATTTTCGGAATTTTCAAGTTTAAATCTTTTTACAATATCTTTTTGAACGGTATTGTTATAAACGACGTCAGTAACATAATCGTCTATAACCTGCTTGTTCCAGAAAGCATTTACCGTCTGCGGAAAACCGCTTTCACTTATATATTTACGAAATAAATATTCCGGATTTCTAAGGTTAAAAACATCTTCTTTTGTAAAAGTTGTAAACTGAGCTGTCATAGGATATGCCGAAAAATATTCTTTGAAAGTTAAAGGCTGCATTTTTATTTCTATATATCTTCCGCCAAAAGTATTAGCTAAATCACTTGAAAACATATAAGCATTTGAACCTGTCAGATAAATATCCGTATTTTCACGAAGACGAAGAGTATTTACAGCCATTTGCCAATTTTCAAGCAGCTGAATTTCATCTATAAAAATATAATTCATTTTATCAGGCTGCAGTTTTGCCATAACAAAAGATATCAGTTTTTCATAACTTTCAAATAATTTATTTGAATTAAATTTTAAACCTATTTCCTCTGTTTGTAAATTGTCTTCAAGGTTTATGCTGATTATTTGACTATTTTGAATATTATTCTCTGTTTGCAGTTTAAATTGAAACATTTCCAAAAGCTTAGATTTTCCGCATCTTCTAACGCCCGTAATTATTTTAACTAAATCAGGACTTGCTTTTAGTTTATCCAGTTTTTCCATGTAAAAAGTTCTGCCGAATAGTTTTTGGGTAGGTTTAAGTATTGTGTTTTTTTCCATGTTTATGTCTTTTCCCGTCATTTTTAATTTCATTATTTTATCTTTTTATATAATTATACTTGAAAAAAATAATAAAATCAACAAAAAATTAATTTTAATATTATTTTTTTATGTAAATACACATTTTTATATTTTGTAATTTTTAATTTTATGTAAATTAACAATTTTATAAAATTTGGTTTATTATTTTGTGGAAATATACAATTTTATTTTGGAGGCAATATCAATAGAAATTTTTATGTTATGTTATTGATTTTGAAATTTTTTTTGTTGATAAAAACTTTGATTTGTGGTATAATTGAAATAAGTATCTCTTTTTATTTCTTTCATAAACCGCCTCCTTATTATAAGTAAAAAATAAGTATGAATTTTGACATAAAAACGGGTTCATTGAAAAAAAGTGCGGAAATACGCAAAAATTTTCAATGAGATGAGCAGAGAAAAAGAAGAAGAAACGGCAATTTAAAATTGGATGAGAGGAACGATGGCTGAGGTGTGAGAACGGTGAGAGATAGAGGCAAAATATGCCTCAAGGTTTCCGTTTAGAATTAATCAGCGTTTCCTTAATTCAAGATCAAAAAGATAAATTTACAAAGATATGATTTTTAAAAATTTTTTTCTTGTAAAAATCAAATATTCAAAATTTTGTCGTTTAACAAAAAATCATATATTCCTATATGAATTATTCCATCTTCGTCTATCCAAGGTTCTTGCAGACTTTTAGTTATAATAATCTTTTTGAAAAAATCTTTTACCGCCAGCAATGGTCTCAATTCCTGTTTTCTTTTTTGTTCTTCGGAAATATCCATTGAACATTGTATATAATATTTATTCATTATTTTATTAACTACAAAATCTATCTCACAAGTTTTCAAATGTCTTACTTTTTTTTCATCGGTTTCTTCTATTTTTACTACACCGACATCTACGGAAAAATCTCTTCTAAGAAGTTCGTTATAAACAATGTTTTCCATTATATGCGGTTCATCATATTGCCTAAAATTTAGAGCAATGTTTCTTAAGCCCGTATCTGCACAGAAATATTTTATGGGATAAGCGAAATATTTTCTTCCTTTTACATCATAACGCCGTGCATGATTAAATAACATTGCATCTTCAAGATACTCTATATAAGAAGATATTTCTTTATCACTTACCGTAATATTTTTAACACTTTTTAATGTATTTACAATATTATTTATATTTGTTAAAGAACCTATAGAAGAAGACAAAAGACATATTAATTCTTTCATTACATCACCCAATTCTATGCCGTACCTCTCGGAAATATCCTTAAAATATATTTCATTATATAAACCGGATAAATATTTTTTCTTCTGTTCGTCAGTTTTATTATCCAATACTTTAGGCATACCGCCGTATAACATATATTTTTCAAAAGCATCTGCTTTATGTCCGCCGGTATAATCAAAATATTCTTTAAAAGACAACGGATAAACATTAATGACATAACCTCTGCCTCTAAACTCAGTCATAACATCTTTTGAGAGAAGTTTGGAATTACTGCCTGTTACATAAACATCTACATTTTCTAAATGCAATAATTCATTTAACACACCATATAATTCTATAGGTTCGGCGTAATGTTTTTCCATTTCTTCTTTTGTTATGGCGAATTGTATTTCATCCAAAAATATAAAATATTTTTTTCTCTTATCCTTAATTTTTTCTCTGAGATATTTTTCCAGATTATCGCAGTTTCTGTATTGTTTATTTATCTTTTCATCAAGAGCTAAAGTTATAATATTTTCTTCTTTTACTCCTATTGATAACAAATAATCTTTAAAGATATTAAATAAAAGAAAACTTTTTCCGCAACGTCTTAAGCCTGTGATAATCTTAATTTGAGAATTCCACATGCTGTCTATTAATTGTTTTAAATAAAAATCTCTTTTGATATACATTTTATGCTCCTTTTTTGATATTATAGAAAAAGTAAGTCGTTTTTCCAACCTACTTTCTATGGTAACATATATATTTTTTTTTGTCAATAAGAAATAGCGAAAAAATTTATCAAATAAATTATTTTGGCATTATTACCGAAGATATTTTTTTGTTTTTTAATATTTATTTTTGATATTTTTATCAAATAAAAGAGAAAAACAAATGTTATATTTATGGAATATATGAAAAAGCAAGTCGTTTTTCCAACCTACTTTCTCGCATTGCGGTTTTATATTTTCCCGCTGCCAAAATCCGAAACTTTTAGGAAACACTGATTAATTATGAAAGAGCAAAGCCCGAAGCAGATTTTGCCTATAAAGAGGCGGAACTTCGCAGGGATACCGGGCAATTTATCGCGAGAAGTTCCAACGAAT
>CAJOOL010000100.1 GCA_905236115.1 uncultured Endomicrobiia bacterium | reverse complement strand
TCTTGTGGATGAAGCCCACGGACCGCATTTGAAATTTCATGACAGGCTTCCGATGTCTGCCGTTGATGCAGGTGCGGATTTATGCGTGCAGTCAACGCATAAAATTTTGGCGGCCATTTCGCAGGGCTCCGTTCTTCATCATAATTCAAAACTTGTTGATATAAACAGAGTGAAAAAAATCGTTTCAATGCTGCAAACTACAAGCCCCAACTATTTAACGCTGGCAAGCATTGATATAGCAAGAAAACAGGCGTTTTTGCACGGAAAAGAAATTTTTACGAAAGTGATAGAAGCCGCCGAATGGGCAAGAAAAGAAATTAATGAAACAATCCCGAATATGAGATGTTTGACCAAAGAGGATATTAAGGACAGAAATTTTGATTTGGACTTGACGAAACTTACAATCAATGTTACCAAAACGGGTCTTTCCGGATATGAAGTGGATGCCATTCTTGCAAAAGAATATAATATTCAGGTGGATTGTTCCGATACTTTTAATTCGATAGCGATTATGGGGATAGGTTCGGACATGGACGACGTTAAAAAATTGGTATCGGCATTGAAAGAAATAAGCAGAAAATATAAAGGAAAACAGAAAAACTGGATTTTAAAAATTCCGTCTCTTGCAACGGAAATGGTTATGACGCCGAGAGAAGTTTTCTTGTCTCACGACATAAAGAAAATTCCTTTGGCAAAATCCGTAGGGCATGTGTCCGCACAGGTTTTGACGCCTTATCCTCCGGGAATTCCCGTTGTTATTCCTGGCGAAAGAATTTCAAAAGAAATCTGTGATTATCTTGTGGAAATGGCGGCAAAAGGGATAAGAATCAGCGGTCAGGAAGGCGATGTTTTGAAGATGGTGAAAGTTTTTGCAAATTAAAAAAACAGGTGATAAGGTTATAGGATTATAAGGTTATAAGTTTAACGACCAAAATAGGAATAAATAAACTTATAAACTATTAAACAACTAATAACCTAATAACCTTATAAACTATAAGCTAAAAATTTGCTTTGCAAATTTTTAATCGGAGAGAGTAAAATGAGCAAAAAGTCAGCGTTGAATTTAAAGAAAGTTTTGACTCAGAAAAAAGCTACTATTATCAACAAAATCAATTCCAACAAATTAACGGAACACGAGCTTGAAAAAGGCGGTGATGAAATAGATAACGCCACGCAAAGTACGGAAAGAGAACTTCAGTTTGAACTCAGCGGCTTGGATACAAGAATGATTCAGGATATAGACAATGCACTTGCTAAAATAGAAAAAGGAACTTTCGGTTTTTGTGAATGCTGCGGAAAGGAAATTCCTCAGGCAAGACTGGAGGCTATTCCATGGGGAAGATACTGTGTTCAGTGTCAGGAAGAAGCCGAGAGAAACACAAAATAATGCACGAAGTGCATTATTTTAATGTACAATGTATAATTTACAATTTACAATGAACGACAAAACAAAAGAAATCGCAAAGCGATTTTAGAGACCTTAAGATTTGAGAAGCATTTGCCGAACGCAGTGTGTAGGAAGTATATAGCGAAACGGTGAACAAATAAGTGAAGTGAATGCGAATTTGCAGATAAAAATATTAAGGTTGGTATATAAAGGGTGAAAAAAATGAGGTTTGTATTACGTTCAAAAATTTTTCGAGCAACGGTAACAGAAGCTAATCTTGAATACCGCGGAAGTATTACAATAGATTCCGATTTAATGGACAAGGCCGGAATTTGGACGGGGGAAAAAGTTTTGGTAGTCAGCAATACTTCCGGGGCAAGGCTTGAAACTTATGTTATCCCCGGAAAGGCTGGTTCCGGAACAATCTGTATGAATGGTGCAGCTGCTCATCTGATAAAAAAAGGCGAGATAGTGATAATTATGGGATTTGAACTTACGGATAAACCGATAAATGCAAGATTTGTTTTTGTTGATGAAAATAATAAATGTATTAAACAACTTTAAAGAGGGATGCTATGGCGGATTTGCTGCAGTCATATTTTTTTGAACTAAGAAATATAAAGCCCGCATCGGACGGCGAGCAGGAGAAACTGTGGAAAGAAATTAAGAAAAAAGATAAGAAAGCCATGGAAAGGATGGTGGAACTGAATTACTGTTTAGTGATACCTATTGCCAAAAAGTTCATCAGAAGAGGTGTTGATTTGATGGATTTGATTTCCGACGGTAATATCGGTTTAATGAAAGCCGTTGAAAAATTCGATCCTGATAAAAATATAAAATTTTCAACTTATGCAACTTACTGGATAGAACAGTATATCAGAAAATCCATAGAAGATAATTCCAAGACCATAAGAATTCCGTCTTATATGTATGAGATAATAAATAAATGGAAAAAAATTAAAATTTTTCTTATGTCAAAACTTAATAGAGAACCTACCGTAGAGCAGATAGCAAAAGAGATAAAACTTCCCATGGATAAAGCACATGAAGTAAACCATGCGTTGAATTCGTTTGAAAATATTTCATCGCTGGATGCTGTCGTTTATGAAGATTCCGATTCCTTAAAAAAAGATAACATTAAAGACAGTTTAACCAAGACTCCGGAATCCGTTACCGAGATTATAAGGACGGCGGGCAATGTTCAAAGAGCCGTAAATATGTTGCCTGAAAGAGAAGCTGAAATTATAAAAATGAGGTTCGGAATAGGTAATTCCATGACTTATTCTCTGGAAGATATAGGTGTAAAATTCGGCGTATCTAAGGAAAGAGTCCGTCAGCTGGAATTTAAGGCTTTGCAGAGATTGAAATTTATTCTGGTAAAAATGGAATATGTTTCGCCCGATATTATAGATACTCTTATTTTAGACCAACGTGGAACACAGCATGACAGAAGACAAAAAACTGGTTCGGCATTAAAAAACAGAAGATATTCCGACAGGAGAAAACATTGATACTAAAAGATAAAATTTTAAAGACCGTCAGAGATGTTGTGGATTTTCCTCAAAAAGGAGTGATATTTAAAGATATTACCCCTGTTCTTGCGGATATAAAATTATATAATGAAATTATTGAAGATTTAGCCGGACATTTTAAAGACAAAAATATAACGAAAGTGGCAGGCTTGGAATCCAGAGGATTTATTTTTGGTATTTCACTGGCTCAGAAATTAAATGTTCCTTTTGTTCCGATAAGAAAAAAAGGGAAACTTCCTTATAAAAAAATCTCAACGGATTATCAGCTGGAATACGGAACGGCTTCAATAGAAATACATACTGACGCGGTTAACGAAAACGATAATGTTCTTTTGGCGGATGATTTGCTTGCGACGGGCGGAACGATGAATGCCGCAGTGCAGCTGATAAAAAAATTAAAGGGAAATGTTGCCGGATGTGCGTTTGTCATAGAGCTGAAATTTCTTAACGGAAAAGAAAAATTAAAAGATGTTGATTATTATTCAATAGCCGATATATAATAAAAATATGTATTTGAGAGCTTAGCGTTTTTTGCACTTTGTTTTCAAATATTGTATCATTTAAAGTGTGTTTAATAGTTGAATAGTTGAAAAGTTGAAAGATTTGTTGTGAAAATTGCATAGCAATTTTTGATAAAAAGCGGTTTTTAATAATAAATAAAAAACAAAATAAATATAATTTTAAAATTTTAAGGAGAAAATCAAAAATGAGAAAACCTTTGATGGCAGGAAACTGGAAAATGAACAAAACCATACCTGAAGCTGTTGCTATGGTAAAGGAATTGAAAGGAAAAATTGCCGGTGTTAAAGATGTGGATGTTTTGCTCTGTCCCGTATTTACGGCACTTTATCCCGTAGCAAATGAAGTTAAAGGTTCCAATATAAATGTCGGTGCACAGGATTTGTTTTGGGAAGATAAAGGTGCTTTTACCGGGGAAGTAGCCGCCAATATGATAGTTGATGCAGGATGTTCTTATGTTATTATCGGTCATTCCGAAAGAAGACAGTATTTCGGAGAAACAAACGAAACCGTAAACAAAAAAATTAAAGCGGCATTGAAAGCAGGTTTGATCCCCGTAGTATGCGTAGGCGAAACTTTAAAAGAAAGAGAAGATAATGTTACTTTTAAAGTAATTGAAGCTCAAGTCAGAGAGGGAATAAAAGATTTGTCTAAAGAAGAAGCCGAAAAAGTTGTAATAGCTTATGAACCTGTCTGGGCAATAGGAACCGGAAAGACGGCAACTCCGGATCAGGCACAGGAAGTTCATGCTTTTATTAGAAAAGTTTACGGTGAAATGTACGGCAGTGCTGCAGATAATACCAGAATTCTTTACGGCGGTTCGGTAAAACCTTCTAATGTAAGCGAACTTATGAAGAAAGAAGATATTGACGGCGGTCTTGTCGGCGGAGCAAGTTTGAAAGCGGAAGAT
This sequence comes from uncultured Endomicrobiia bacterium, assembly GCA_905236115.1. Lineage (GTDB taxonomy): Bacteria > Elusimicrobiota > Endomicrobiia > Endomicrobiales > Endomicrobiaceae > Ruminimicrobiellum. The sequence continues at coordinate 3,537 of CAJOOL010000100.1, read as the reverse complement.
TTTGAAGCATTGGTAAAATACGGCAAATAAACACACACAGTGTGTTTGCTTGTTGAAAAGTTGAATAGTTGAACAGGAGTTGAAGTTGAAAGGATTTAGCGAGGCTAGTTCAAGTGTTCGGCTGTTTGGACAGGTTAATTATTAAGTTATTTGAATGGAGAAAAAAATGAACGAAAACAGAAGTAAATTTCCTATATTAACAAATGTTTCCAACAGACATATACATTTGTCACAGGCGGATATGGAAGTATTATTCGGTAAAGGTCATACTTTAACGAAAACAAAAGATTTGGTTCAGCCCGGCGAACATGCGTGTGACGAAACAGTTACAATACAAGGCCCGAAAAGAGCAATAGAAAAAGTAAGAGTTTTGGGACCTTTGAGAAAACAGACGCAGGTTGAAATTTTTGTAACCGATGCCATAAGACTGGGCGTAAATGTTTGCATAAGACTTTCCGGTGATTTGGCGGGTTCCGAGCCTGTTAAAGTTATTGGTCCTGCGGGAAGCATTGATTTGAAAGAGGGCTGCATAGTTGCAAAAAGACATATCCATTTTACAACAAAAGATGCCGAATTTTACGGAGTAAAAAACGGCGATGTTTTGAAACTGAAGACAGAGGGTGAAAGAGGCCTTGTTTTTGATAATGTTATAGCAAGAGTAAGCGATAAGATGGCTTTGGAATGTCATTTGGATATGGAAGAAGCCAATGCCGCAGGAGTAAAAAACGGCGATAAATTATTTTTATTATAATTAAGGTTTAAAATATGAAAATCGCTTTCGGCTGCGACCATGCCGGAATAGAAATAAAAGATAAAATCATAAATTTTGTAAAGTCTTTGGGAAATGAAGTTACCGATTACGGAACATTTTCCAAAGACAGCTGCGATTATCCGGATTTTGCTTTGAAAGTGGCAAAAGACGTCGCTTTAAAAAATGCGGATAAAGGTATTTTGATATGCGGAACGGGAATAGGAATGTCTATTGCCGCCAATAAAGTTAAAGGCGTAAGAGCCGCAGTATGCTGGAACAAAGAAACAGCCAAACTTATTGCACAGCATAATAATGCTAATGTTTTATGTGCCGGTGCGAGGTTTGCAAGTGCGGATGATATTTGTTTATGGATAAAGATTTTTCTTGAAACGGAATTTGAGCAGAGACATCAGAAAAGAATAGATAAGATTACTGAGATTGAAAGGTTGAAGAGTTGAAAACAGTTTTTCAACGGAGCGAAGCTCGTTCAACTGTTCAGCTAAACTAAAAATTAAACTGGGGGAAAAGACATTGAAAAAAACATTATTTATTTCGGCACTTTTTATTTTTCTGCCGGTATTAAGTTATTCGGCTTCGGTAACAATCTACAATAACGATTTTGCTCTCGTCAGAGATACAAAAGAATTTGACATAAAAAAGGGTAATCAGAGAATAGAAATAGACGATGTAGCTTCTAAAATAGATGCTACAAGCGTTCTGCCGAAATTCCTTTCCGATGCGGACAAAATTTCAATATTTGAACAGAATTATGATTTTGATTTAGTCAACAGCAGCAAACTTCTGCAAAAATATATCGGTGAAGATATTATCGTAGACAGAATTCTGCCGAACTCCAAAAAAGAGCAGATATCGGGGAAACTTTTGGCGGTTGACGGCGGTGTAATAATAAAATCTCAAAATGATAAGATAATTATCAATCCAAGCGGTGAAATTTCTCTGCCGAAAGTTCCCGAAGGACTGATGTTGAAGCCGACGCTGTCATGGCAAATCAACAGCAAAGTTGAGGGGAAAAAGAAGCTGGAACTTTTCTATAAAACTTCCGGTTTTTCGTGGAATTCCGACTATGTGGCGGTGCTTGATAAAAACGATAAAAGTATAGATTTAAATGCATGGGTAACCATAAACAATATGTCGGGTACTTCATATAAAAATGCCAATTTGAAACTGGTGGCAGGCGATGTAAATACCGTAAGAGCAACGGGAGCAGCACCGAGGCTTATGATGGCAAAAAATATGGCCGTTGCCGAAGACGCAGTTGAGGCTTCTTTTGCAGAAGAATCTTTTTTTGAATATCATATTTATAAATTATCAAGAAAAACCACTTTAAAGAATAATGAAAATAAACAGATAGAGCTTACCTCGGCACAGAAAGTTCCCGTTGAGAAAAAATATACTTTTAAGGGCGGCAGCAACAGTAAAGTGGAAGTTACTTTGAATTTAAAAAACGATAAAAAATCCAATCTCGGTATGCCTCTTCCGAAAGGAAAAGTAAGAGTATTTAAAAATGACGGGGATTCGCTGGAATTTGTCGGCGAAGACAGAATAGAGCATACGCCGGAAAATGCCGATATTGTTTTAAAAATAGGCAATGCTTTTGATGTAACTGCCGAAAGGACAAGAAAAAATGTTGTAAGAAGCAGCAATTCCAAACAAACCGAAGAAACTTATGAAATAAAGCTGAAAAACGCCAAAAGCGAACCGGTGAAAGTGGATGTTGTGGAGCATATTTACGGTTCAAGCTGGAAAATTCTTTCAAATTCGGATAAGTATGTTAAGAAAGATTCCAATACGGTAGTTTTTACGGTTGAAGTTCCGGCAAAAGGCGAAAAGAAAGTTGAATATAAGGTAAAATATACATGGTAAATTTTTCGTCAATAATTGATCATACTTTATTGAAGCCGAATGCCGTATACGGCGATTATAAAAATTTATGCGAGCAGGCGGCCGAATACGGTTTTTATTCCGTATGCGTACCGCCTTTTATGGTAAAAAGATGTAAGGAAGCTTTATCGGGAACAGGCGTTAAAATTTGTACCGTTATAGGATTTCCGTTAGGTTTTAATGACAGTATATCAAAAATGATAGAAGCCAAACAGAGTATAAAAAACGGTGCTGATGAAACCGATGCAGTAATAAATATTTCGGCATTGAAATCTAAAAATTTTAACTATATAGAAAAAGAAATTTCTCTGCTAAGGAGAGTTACCGACGGCAAAGTTTTGAAAATAATTGTTGAAACTGCATATTTGGATGAAGAAGAAAAAGCAAAAATCGCAAAAATAATTTTGGATAAAAAAGTTGATTTTTTAAAAACATCTACCGGTTTTGCACCTTCCGGGGCAAAGACTGAAGATATAAAATTCTTCAAAAAAATATTAAAAAATGATGTCAGAATAAAGGCCTCCGGCGGGATTTCATCTTATGAACAGGCAGAAGAGCTTGTTCGTTCCGGAGCAAACAGGCTTGGAACATCAAAATCTTTACAAATAATTTTACAACAATGAACAAAATTATATTTAAACATTTGATATTTGCTTTTTCGCTCGGTGTATTTATTATTTTTGTTTGGCTGTTGCTGCTTTACGGCTTTTTATATTTCTGTATGGAAAGCGACACTTTTCTTTTTACGGAACATTTCAATAAGACGGTAATTTCCGATAACGTAAATTTCACGATATTTGTTTTTCTGGTTATTTTGCTGCTGGGCGTTTCGGTATTTGTTTTTTATATCTATATTAAAAAATTCATTTTTTCGCCTTTCAGCC
>CAJOOL010000099.1 GCA_905236115.1 uncultured Endomicrobiia bacterium | reverse complement strand
CAGATTAATACAGATTAATACAGCTTAAAGCAGTTTACGGCAGTTTGCTTGCAGCTGAAACAAATGCAGCAGTAAAGATGTCTAATAAAATAATACAATTATATGATATTTAAAAAAGGAGAAATAAATGAAAGTTTTTAAGTTGTTGGCTTTGTTTTCTTGCGGTGTGCTAATACTGGCAGGCTGTAAAGAAAAGAAAGATTTTATCGCCAAAATCGGCAATGATGTTTTGACTGTGGAAGATGTTTCCGACAGAATAATGGCTGCTCCGCCGGCTTATCAGGCATACATTAATACGGAGCCGGGCAAGAAGCAGTTTGTGGATTTGCTCGTAAGAGAAAAGCTGATTTTGGAATCCGCAAAGAAAGCGGGAATTAACAGAAGAGAAGAATTCAAAACGAATTTAGATAACTTCAAAAAAGAACAGAAACAGCAGCTGAAAGAATATGAAGACAGCCTTCTTTTGGAAATGTATCTTAAAGAAGTAAAAGATAATTTGATATCCGCAAACGAACCTGAAATAAACCTTTATTACGAACAGCATAAAGAAGAGTTTACGCATCCCGTTGCCGTTACCGCCAAACATATTCTTGTGTCCACCAAAGAAGAAGCCGAAATCGCTTTGGACAGAATAAAAAAAGGCGAACCTTTTGATAAAGTGGCTCAGGAAATGTCCACCGATAAAGTTTCCGCACAGAGAGGCGGAATGATTGGTCCTTTCAGAAGAGGCGAACTGGTAAAAGAATTTGAAGATGTAGTATTCGGTTTGAAAGACGGTGAACTTTCCGAAATCGTAGAAACGCCTTTCGGTATGCACATAATAACGAAAGTTTCCGAAGAGAAACTTCCCGCAGTGCCGGAAGATATGGCAAAAGCGGAAATCAAAAATGTTATAGAAAAAACAAAACTTGACAAATGGTTTGAAGACACAAAAAAGAAACTTAACGTTTCCGTAGATTATGCAAAGCTGGACAATATAAAAGGAGCAGGTTTTGACGACGGTATCGGCATTGCACAGGATGAATCGGGATTGGAAGATTTTTCAAACTAAAAAGAAACAAACACAAAAGACAGGAGGATTTTTTAAGTGAAGAAAATTTTATTATCTTTGGTTGTTACGGCGTTTATGTTTTCGGCAGGATTTTGTGAAGAACTGGTAGATAAAACTCTTGCGGTGGTAAACGGAGAGCCTTTAATGAGTTCCGAATTTGAAAAACTGTTTGAGCCGATAGTTCAGCAGTATAGAGTAATGACGCCCGTATCGGAACAGTCCGATGCGAGATTAAACGAACTGAGAGAACAGATTTTGGAACAGAAGATTGATCAGATGATATTGATGCAGCAGGCAAAAAAAGAAAAAATTAAAGTTCAAAAAAGAGAACTTGACGAAGCAATAAGAATGGTAAAATCACGTTTCCCGGATGAAGCGTCTTTTAAAAACGAGCTTGAAAAAGAGTCATTAACTCAAGCGGAATTTGAAAAAAGAATTGAAGAACAGATGATGGCACAAAAACTTATAGAAAAAGAAATGAAAAACAACGTAAAAAAACCTACGGAAAAAGAAATAAAAAAATTTTACGATAACGTTTCTTTAAAAATGAAAGGACAGAACTTAGGACTAAAAAAAGAAGATGAAGAAATGCTTGATTCCGTGGCAAAACTTCTTAAAAGAATGTCTGCCGATCAGGTAAGAATAAGCCAGATATATATTAAATGTCCTGCCGATGCAACCCAGACGGAAAAAATAGTTGCACAGGGAAAAGCCGACGACGTAAAAAAAGCATTGGCTAAAGGCGAAAGATTTGAAGACCTTGCCGAGAAATATTCCGACGATGCTTTGTTGAGACAGAGAAGAGGCGATATGGGTTTTGTGGTAAAGGGCGACCTTGATAAAAGACTGGAACAGAAAGCATTCGGTATGACCGTCGGACAGTATACGAAAGAACCCGTAAAAACAAATTCCGGTTATCATTTTATAAGAGTAAAAGAAAGCAGAGCCGGCACCATATTTAACTATGATGATGTTAAAAATGATTTGGCGGAAGTTTTATACAGACAGAACGGTCAGAAGCTGTATGAAAAATGGGTATCAGGTTTGAGAGCAAAAGCAAACATAAAAATAAATAAGTAAAAATTATTTTTAAAATTCTAAAAAATTATAAAAGTTCTTAAAAAATTTTTTAAAATGCACAAACCTAAAGTTGCAATAACAACAGGCGATCCGGCAGGCATAGGGCCGGAAACAGTTTATAAGGCTGTAAATTCTTTGAAAGTTCAAAGGGTTTGCAGCCCTGTTGTTATAGGCGATAAAAAAGTAATTTATGAATATTTTGATGTTGAAAAATATCTGCGTTTGAAAAAGGCGGAGTTTGTTTTTTCTTCGGATTATAAGGAAAAAATCGTCTTGGGCAGACCGTCAAAAATTTCAGGCATTATAGCCTGCGACGCGATAAGAAAAGGCGTTGATATGTGCCTGAAAAAACAGACACTGTCTCTTGTTACTGCACCGGTATCAAAAGAATCTTTCAAATATGCTGGGCTTCCTTTTTCCGGACATACCGAATTTTTGGCGGCTCTTACAAAAACGAAAAATTATTGTATGATGATGATATGCGGTAAAATAAATTCCGTTATGGTTACCAGACATCTGCCCATAGCAAAGATTTCCGAAAATTTAAAAACGCAGGATATTTTTGATACGGTTAAACTTTCGGCGGATTTCGTAAAAAGAAAGATAAAAAGAGACCCCGCAATTATGATATGTGCATTAAATCCGCACGCCGGCGATAACGGCATTTTAGGTTTGGAAGAAAAAAATATCATTATGCCTGCTGTCCAAATGCTGAAGAAAAATAATTATGATATTGCAGGTGTTTATCCCGTTGATGTTGCGTGGGCGAAATTTTTAAAAAACAAATATGATTTGATTGTCGCGATGTATCACGACCAAGTAATGCTGCCGTTAAAAATATTAAATCCGCAAAAGATAGTAAACGTTACGGCAGGTCTTCCTTTTGTCAGAACTTCCCCCGGCCACGGAACGGCTTTTGATATAGCGGGGAAAAATATTGCCGATCCGTCAGCCACAATTGAAGCTATCCTTGCTGCCGTATAATGTGCAAGGAATATGCAAAGTGCCCCGTAATTAAAATTCAAAATTCCAAAATTTCAAATTTTAAATCTTCAAACTTTTCAACAAATTATCAATCTTTTCATGAAGAATATTTATATCGTTGGTATCGTTGACAAAAACAATATCGGCCATTTTGCAGCACAAGGCTACCTGCTGGCCGGAACCCGAAGTCTGCGATTCTTTCTGTTCAAGCTCTATAAATTTTTCCAAAGTTTTCGGGTCGCCCGGGCGTTTTCTCTTCTGCATTCTTTCAAAACGCAGAGCCTGCGGAGCGTCAACATTTATAAGAACAAAATTTTTTACCGTTCTTAAAGCATTTACTTCTTCGCTGTGGCGTATGGATGTAATGCAGTAATTTTTATTGTCTTCAAATTTTTTTATAACTGATTTTGCCAGCACCCCGTTGCCGTTATCCCGTCTCAGCTCCGTTCCGAACTTTATCAAATTTTCTCTTGTCGGTTCTATATTTTGTTCTTTCATCAACAGCCTTATTTCGTCCGATAACGAAAAATGTTTAAATCCGTATTTTTTCACTATGTATTCCGCAACCGTATCTTTGCCGGAACAATAAGATCCCGTTAAACCTATAATCATTATTTATTTACCTCTTTGCCGAATTTTATACCGAAAGAAAATCTGTGTGTCATACCGATGTCGCCGTAAGGAACAAAAGCATAATCAAAGCAGTAATCCGAATACCTCAGACCGAACCCGATATTAAGCCAATTAAATCCGGGAATATCTTTATTTCTTCCGTCGTAACCTGCTCTTAAACATATATCGGCATTTTCCGAAATTGCTATATAATATTCCGTTCCAATATTTAAATAAAAATCATTATCTCTGGGAAAATTCAAATCCAAACAAACAAGCCAGTTATTCGTAAAAAATCTTGAAATTCCGGTCTTAAATAAAAGCGGAAGATTTTCTTCTTCTTTGTTGAATTTCATTTTTGTCCCGGCATTTGTAACTGCTGCACCGATGGAAGTTTTGTTGTCGGCAAAATCATAATTTACACCGAAGTCCGCAGCAACTGCGGATGCGGAATTTTCAATTTTGGAATAAATATATTTTAAATTCAATCCGAAATATATTTCCCTGTAACGGTTTGCATAAGACAAATACGCCGCCATATCAAGAGGCGAAAAAGACCCGTCGGAAACATTCGTGTTGTCGGTTCTGGCGATATTTCCGTAAGATACATATTGAACCGCAGCGGCAAAAACACCTGCCTTTTGCGTCGGAAGAGCAAACGCCAGCCATTCGTAATTAATGTCTTCAAACCACACTGCATGAGAAAACGAAAGTTCTTTTTGTGTCATATAGCTCAGGTTTGCGGGGTTGGAATAAATTGAGTCCGTTGCCGCATATACGCTGGTAACGGCATTTCCCAGGCCGGCACTTCTTGCACCTATACCGAGCTTTAAAAACTGTGCCGATGTGGTGCCGATATCGTTTTTGGATAAAAACGCATAAGCATTTGTAAAACCTGAAAAAATAATTGCCGAAAATACTACAGCCGGCCAAATTAAGGATTTCTTAAAGTTATTCATATCCTATATTTTAGCAAATTATTATGAAATCAAGAAATAATTTATCGGCAGGAAATTGCCTGTCTGGAAAATGAGAGATTGTTATGACAATTGCTCATTGTTTTTTTGACCGGAGAGATTTTGTATTTCTTTTCTTAAAAGTTCAATTTTTGTTTCAAATTTTTTATCCATTTCTTCAATTATTTTATTTTGTTTTTCCATCAGGCTTAATATCATTTTGGAATTGACGGATGTTTCCTGTGTATCGTCTTTCTGCTCGTTATTTACAAAAATTTTTTGAATTTCTTTTATGTTTTTTTTCAATATCACGGCCAGTTTTTTCATATTAACGGCAGACGGAACCGTTTTTCCCTGCACCCAGTAATTTATCAGCTGT
>CAJOOL010000098.1 GCA_905236115.1 uncultured Endomicrobiia bacterium | reverse complement strand
TCATGGTCAATATTTCCGACCTGTCCTACCGTCGCATAACACCTAACCAGAACCAGTCTTATTTCACCGGAAGGCATTCTGACATGAGCATATTCGTCTTCCTTTGCGAGTAACTGTGCGGAAGACCCTGCCGACCTTACCAGCTGAGCTCCCTTACCGGGGACCAGTTCCAAATTATGTATAAACGTACCTACGGGCATAGCAGAAAGAGGAAGTGCGTTACCCTCTTTTATCTCGGCATCCGGACCGGACATGATAACGTCTCCCACCTTTAAACCCTTAGGCTGTATTATATACCTTTTTTCTCCGTCTTCATACTGAACGAGAGCAATTCTGCTTGATCTGTTCGGGTCGTATTCTATTGAAACAACCTTAGCAGGCATACCGATTTTATCTCTTTTAAAATCAATAATCCTGTAGTATCTTTTGTGTTCTCCGCCTCTAAAACGAACCATAACCTGACCGGTATTATTTCTGCCGCCGGTCTTTTTAGCGGGAACGATTAAAGACTTTTCCGGTTTATTTGTGGTAATCTCGGAAAAATCTTCTACCGTAATAAATCTTCTTACGGGTGTGTACGGCTTAAATGTTTTGATTGGCATACCTTTTTCCTTTTTTTCGGGCGGAAAGGGGATGACCCCCTATCTCTAAATAATTAGACTTACTCGTAGACTTTTATCTGAAGGGAAATTTATAAATGAATAATATGCCCTTTACAATATATTTCTAAGAGATGACCCATATTTTTGTTTTATAACAACCATATCTACGGGAAGATGAGCTCCTTTACTTTGTTCGGGATGACGCACCCCCGTAAATATTTGTTAATTTCTATTTTTAAGCTTCTTCTATATTTATTTCCTGACCGTCTTTAAGCTTAACTATAGCTTTCTTCCAGTCGCTCTTTTTGCCCTCGTGCATACCCATTCTTTTGGCCTTTCCGCCGAAGATTGCCGTATGAACGCTGACAACTTTAACGTTAAACATTTCTTCTATTGCCTGTTTTATCTGATACTTGTTGGCATCTTTGTCAACAACAAAAGTATATTTATTTTCTTTTTCTTTAGCAACGGCAGCCTTTTCCGTTACAAGAGTTTTTTTAATAATGTTTCTTATATCCATTTTATTCTCTCTTATGCCTGCTTTTGTTTTATACTGTCAATCGCTTCAGGCGTAGTAACGATTTTATCCGCCCACATAACCTGATAAGCATTCAAGTTTGCAATCTGTTCAACAACAACGTTTTCAATGTTTCTTGCCGCAGTCTTAACGTTATCGTCATTCTTTGAAAGTGCTATTATAACTTTTTTTCCTTCAACTTTCAAGTTTTTTAAGAACAATGCAACATTTTTTGTTTTGGCTTCGTCAAATTTAATTAAGTCAACCAAAACCAAATTGTTCTCTTTTGCAAGATTTGAAAATGCCATACTCAAAGCAAGTCTTCTTTTCTGTTTGGACATTTTCTGATAATAATCTCTCGGCTGAGGCCCGAAAATGATTCCGCCTTTTCTCCAAAGAGGAGAATTTTTCTGACCTGCTCTTGCATTACCGGTTCCTTTCTGTTTCCAGGGTTTTGCTCCCGAAAAAGATACTTCGCCTCTTGTTTTGGTGGCGTGAGTTCCGGATCTTAAGTTTGCAAGATACCCTGTTGTTATCTCGTGAAGAAGAGCCGTCTTAACTTCGGTATTAAAAAATGCCGGAAGTTCATACTTCCCTTTTTCTTTACCTTCAACATTATAAACTATCGTATCCATTATTTTTTACCCTATTACTGATTTTTATTTTTTCTTTGCTGCTTTCTTTACTTCTGCTTGAACAACAGGAACTTTCTTTACCGTGTTATTGACAACAAGAGTGCCTTTTTTAACCGAAGGAACCGCTCCTCTGACAAGAAGAACATTTTTTTGTGCATCAACATTCACAACAAGAAGTTTCTGAACCGTTACGAGTTCTTGTCCCAAATGTCCGGACATTCTCATACCCTTGAAAAGTTTCTGAGGTCCCTGTCCGCCGGAAGAACCTCTCGCTCTCATTCTGTCGCTTTGTCCTCTGGTTCTGGGCTGCATACCGAAATTATGTCTTTTGATAACACCGGCATAACCTTTACCTTTGGATATTCCGCTTACATCAACATAGTCACCCGGTTTGAAAATATCGGCTTTAATCTCCTGACCGACAGCCAAACCTGAAACATCATCAAGTCTGAACTCTTTTAAAATGCTCTTGGGAGCTATGTTATTTTTTTTCAGATGTCCTGCCTGAGCCTTGGTGAGCTTCTTTTCGGCAACATCTTTAAAACCTAACTGAACGGCATTATAACCGTCAGTTTCAACGGTTTTTACGGCAGTAACCACGCACGGGCCTGCTTCTATCACCGTTACCGGCACAAGTCTGCCTTTTTCATCAAAAACCTGTGTCATACCTACCTTAGAACCAATTATAGACTTTAACATATATTCTCTCTACTTTAATTTAATTTTTGCTGAATCAGAAAATGCTTCGCATTTTCTTAGCTTAAAAGGTGAAAAGGTGAAAAGTTTTCGGTAAAATTTGCTTCGCAAATTTTCTACTTGATTATTAAAAATCGCTTTGCGATTTTTACAACAAGCCCTTCAGCCCTTCAGCTCTTCAGCTGATGTAATTTCGCTCAAGCGAAATTACATCTTAATTTCAATATCCACGCCGGCTGGAAGATCAAGTTTCATCAACTCTTCTACCGTATTTCCGGAAGGCTCACAAATATCAAGGAGTCTTTTATGAACTCTCATTTCAAACTGCTCTCTGGATTTTTTATCAGTATGAACAGATCTGTTAACCGTATATTTCTTTACGTTTGTAGGAAGCAGCATCGGACCGGTAATTGTGGCACCTGTTCTTCTTGCAGTTTCTACAATTTTCTTCAAAGAATCGTCCAACATCTTACAATCGTAAGAACGAAGTTTTATTCTTATTCTGTCTGATTTACTTACTGTTACTTTTTCGTTTGGCATATTATTTCCCTATCAAATTTTTTAGCTGAGAGCTTAAGAGTTTATTGTTGTTATCGTTTTAAACCTTTAACTTTTTCAGCTTTTCAGCCTTTCAGCCGACTAAAAAACGCTTTGCGTTTTTTAGTCTAAAATTTTCGTTACTACTCCGGATCCTACCGTTCTTCCGCCTTCTCTGATTGCAAACCTCAACTGCTCTTCCATTGCTACCGGCATTATCAATTCTACTTCCATTTCTACGTTATCGCCGGGCATTACCATTTCCGTTCCTGCAGGCAAATGGGCTACTCCCGTTACATCGGTCGTTCTGAAATAGAACTGCGGTCTGTATCCGTTAAAGAACGGTGTATGTCTTCCGCCTTCTTCTTTC
>CAJOOL010000097.1 GCA_905236115.1 uncultured Endomicrobiia bacterium | reverse complement strand
GTCCGCAGAAAAAATGGACTAATGAAGATTTTGACTGCGACGGCAGAGACGAATTTTTATTTGAAAATAAATACCAAAATATTTATGTAGATGCCGAAAACGGCGGTAGTATTTTTGAATTTGATATTTTAAACAAAAATTATAATCTTTCAAACGTTCTTACAAGAAGATACGAGGGATACCATAAAAAATTGAAAGAGGCTATTGAAAATAACAACGTTACGGATTCTCAAGAGCTTGCTTCCATTCATAACGATGCCGTGAGAGTTAAAGAGCTGGGTTTGGAAAATCATTTATTTTATGATTGGTACAGAAAAGCCTCTTTGTTGGATCATTTTTTCAATAAAGATGTTAAGTATGACGAACTTTACGGCGTGAAGTTTAAAGAAGACGGGGACTTTGTTACCGGGAAATATGATGCCGAGATTTTAAGAGGTGATCGTTTGGAACTTAAAAGGATAGGTTATGTTTTGTATAATGACAAAAATATTCCCTTGGAATTAAGAAAAACAGTTAAACCGTTGAAAAAAGGCGGTTATGAAGCTGAATACAGAATACTAAATCTTTCCAATGTCAGTGTTGACTTCAATTTCGGTGTTGAGCAGGTTTTTGCTTTTTCGGAAAAAAACGAAGACGACAATGCCGAGCTTAAAGACAGAACGGAGTGGATAAGAAAAGATAAAAATTTAGGTTTGGAAGTAAAGATTTTAAGTTCAAAAAACTGTGATTTTTGGACGGTTCCGATAGAAACGGTTTCCGCTTCGGAAAACGGATACGAGAAGACTTATCAGGGAACGACAGTAGTCTGTGTATATAAGTTCGGCTTGAACAGTAAAGAAGCGTTTACGTTTAAGATAACTACTGAAGAAATTAGCAATTAGAAATTATCAATTAGCAATGAGCAATTATAAATTAATGTAAATTTTCGCTCTGCGAAAAATTCTTATTATTTCGTTTAAAGAACTCCTAAATTTCTAATTTCTAATTAATAAAACGGGGCGTTTAAGTGGAACAACTGATAGCATTTTCATTAATAGGTGCGGTGCTTAGTGCCGATATAACGATGTTCGGGCAGTTTATGATTTCCCGGCCGATTTTCTGCGGTCCGTTATTCGGATATATTTTGGGCGATATACATACGGGGTTATGGCTGGGTATGATTGTAGAAATGATGTGGATAAACGAAATTCCCATGGGGGTTTCGGTTCCGGTTGATTTAACCGTTATGACAAGCACGGCGGTTATTTGGTCTTGCCATTTTTTCAGAGGCTCTCAGGAAGCGGCCGTTTTTTCGCTGGCTGCTGCGATACCTTTTGCATATCTGTATAAAGAAGTTGATTTAGCCGGGCGTATGTTTAATACCAAAATTATGCATTGGGTGGAAAAAGGCCTTGAATCAGGAAAAGAACGCAGGATTTCTTTGGGTATTTTTTTGGGGCTGTTCTTTTTTATGTTAAGAACTTCGCTGATGTATTTTCTTATAATACTTGCAGGCGGTCTTTTATACAGGCAGTTGTTTTCTTATATACCGATACAGCTTTTTGTAGCGTTAAAGAAAGCGTGGTATTATCTTCCCGTTTTCGGTTTCGGTGCGGTATTGTATAATTTCAGATCGTTAAAAATACCGTTTATTAAGACGACGGTTGAAAAGTTGACAAGTTGAAAACGACAGCTGAAAGAAATATTATGAAGAATTTTGTATTTTTACGAACATTTTTTTTACAGGCTTTATGGAATTTTGAAAGGTTACAGAATATCGGTTTTCTGTATATCCTGTATCCCGTATTGAAAAATCTTTATCCCGATAAGGAAAAGAGAAAAGAAGTTTTGTTAAGGCATTTGGGGTTTTTCAATACCAATCCTTATATGGTAAATATTATTATCGCCATGGTAATAAACTGCGAAAAGAATATTGCCGAAAATAAAGAGCATAATTTGAAAAAACCGGAAATGATAAAGTCTCTGACGGCAGGTCCCGTTGCCGCCTTGGGCGATTCTTTTTTCTGGGGAACTTGGCGTCCGTTTGTATCGTTTGCCGCCATTTTAATGATAATATTGTCGCTTAATATGTTTACGCTTGACTATTTATGGGTGGCTCCCGTTCTTTTTATAGTGGTGTATAATATTGTTCATTTGGCGTTTAGATACTGGTCTTTAATTATCAGCTTTAAGCTGGACGAAAAAATGATTAAGCTGATTTCAAAATTGGAAATAAAATACATAGGCGATATTTTCAGAATTATCGGTTTGATAATAGTCCTTTCGGCAATATATTTTTATTTTAAAATTTTCGGTATGGTTCCCGTTTTGGAACCGGAAAAATACGGTTTTAACTATCCCGAAGCCGTAATGTTCGGCATAATAATGATACTGAGCTTTTTTCTGGGCAGAATAAAGCCCGCATTAATGTTTTATTTGGCAATAATATTCAGTTTTATTTTAGGATATTTGAGGATATAAATATGAAAGAGCAAAAGGTAAAAATTGTCAACAAGCTGGGGCTTCACGCAAGGCCTGCTTCGTTATTGGTGCAGACGGCTATGGGATTTTCTTCGTCAATAAATATAATAAAAGACGAAGCAAAAATTGACGCAAAGAGCATAATGGGTATTTTGATGCTGGCTGCTGCCTGCGGAACGGAACTTACGCTTCAGGCGGAAGGTGCCGATGAGGAAACTGCGGTAAACAAACTTGCGGAGTTATTCAATAACGGTTTCGGGGAAAAAATACAATGAAACAGGATAACATTATTTTAAACGGTATTGCCGCATCTTCGGGTGTTGCGATAGGGAAAGTTTTTATTTTGGAAGAGGAAGCCGATTTTACCTGCGAAAAAAAAGAGATATCCGAAGATAAAATAGAAGACGAGCTTAATCGTTTGAAAACTGCCGTCAAGAAAACCAAAGCGGATCTTCAGGAAAACCATGCGGAATTAAATAAACTTCTCGGCAAAAATTATGCAAAAATTG
>CAJOOL010000096.1 GCA_905236115.1 uncultured Endomicrobiia bacterium | reverse complement strand
GCATCCGTTTTTGTTGCCGACGAGCAGATTACAAGAGCATCTCTTCTTCAGGCTCTTTACGAATATGACAAAAAAGCCTCTTCGGGCACTTCTTCGGCGGCCGGCATTTCCAAAAAAGATTATGATATTTTTAATGCCAAAATTGCCGCACTTGAGAAAAAGCTTAAATCTTCGGGCACACAGACCGCAGCTTCATCTTCGGCGGTATCGGCATCGGGCGGAGCAAAACATTCTTCGGGCGGTTCCGTAGACTTTGTAGAGCTTCTCGGCGACCTTGAAACCAATATGCCTGTTCTGCTTGATAATACTTTGGCCGATTCTAAAGTGTTTAAGGCATTGGAACAGAAAGTAAACAGCGTCAGAGATACTTCGTCCGGCTCCGTTTCAAGCGGTTCGGCTTCAAACATTGCGGCGGCTTCGTCTTCAATAAGGAAAGAAGATTTTAACAGCCTCAAAAATACCGTCGTTCAGATAAGCCAAAATTATGCGAATATAGATAAAAAACTCAGCGATTTGGAAACCCGTCAGCAGGAATATACCGTTTCAAACAAGAATTCCAAAAACAGCATTCCTCAGGCCGCATTGACGGATTTAAGAAAAAATTATGAAGATTTGAACAGAAAAATCGGCGAAGTGGAAATGTCGCTGCTTTCGGTAAAAAAGTCCGGAGCAGTATCGGGCAGTTCTCAAATTATGCTGGCGAATTTACAGAAAAATTTTGAGGATTTGAACAAAAAAATAAACAATGTGGAAATGTCGGTTGCAAACGTAAAAGGGGCACAGAGTTCTTCCTTGTCCGAAGACGAATTTGCAAGTATGCGTAAGAATTTTGAAGATTTGAATAAGAAATTAAACAATATGGAAATGTCTTTGGCAAGCGTGAAAAAGTCCGGTGCTTCGTCTTCAAAAAATGATATTGTTACGGCTTCAAATGCGGAAAGCAAAAGTTTGAACGATTTGAAAATAAGTTTTCAAAAAGAAATTGAAATGATAAACAAAAAGGTTTCTTCCATGGAAATGAATATGGCTCAGTCTTTAAAATCGGCGGACTCTTCCATTTACAGCGGACCGTCGCAGGAAGATTTTAACAGTCTTATGAAAACTGTTTCGCAAATGAACAAAAATTATGTTTCCATAAACAAAAAACTTGACAGTTTGGAAAAAGACCGGCAGTATTATGCTTCGGATTCTTCGGGCAAATCCTCGGACTCTTTAAGTGCCAAACAAATGCAGCAGATAAACGCCAAAATAAATTCCATAATACAGTCTGTGGACGATATTAAAGCCGATAAATCTTCAAACTATTACGATAAGAAAAATACCGCCGACATAAAAAATATAGAAAAGAGATTGTCGGGACTTGAACGAAACAGCAAAAATTCCTCAAGCTCCAAGAGCTCAGGTTCGGACGGTTCCGGTTCAAGCAAGACGGGAACGGTGGCTAAGATAAGTTTAGGTTTAACCATGATAGCGGCATTATTTGTTGCCAGATAATTTCAGTAAAATATAATTTTAACAGAATATAATTTTTCGGCAGCATTGAGGTATTAAAGCATTGAAGCATTGTGGCAAGGCTTAAGGAAACACTGATTAATTATGAATGAGCAAAGCCCGAAGTAGATTTTGCCTATAAAGAGGCGGAACTTCGCAGGGATAGTCGGTAACATATTTCAAGAAGTTCCAACGAATTTAGAGGCAAAATATGCCTCAAGATTTCCATTCAGAATTAATCAGCGTTTCCTAAAAGATAATCTTTATAACAAATAAGGGAGCATATATGCCAAGATTACTGGTAAAAAAGAAAGAAGAAGTTCTTATAGAATATTCCGTCAAAAGAAATAAAATAAGAATTTTCATAGGAAGCAAAAAAGGCAATGACGTTGTCGTTTACGATAAAAACGTATCGGAACACCACTGCACAATCGTTTTTGTAAATAATCAGTATATATTGAAAGACCAAAACACCATGATGGGAACCCAGATTAACGGTCATTCCATCACGGAAGCCCCGCTGAATTTCGGCGACGAGATTTACATAGGCAGCCATAAAATATTATTTTTGGATGACGCTTTAAACAGGCAGGACGATATTATCCCTCAGTATTATCTGATAGGAGTATACGGGAAATTTTACGGAAAAAAATATTTCTTAAAGTCCGACGGCGATACTTTTATCGGCAGAGAAAATATTTCCCCCAGAGGCATAGAAAATGATGTTGTTCTTTTGGGCGATATGACCGTATCCAAAGGCCATGCCAAAATAAGCGGCACACAGGGTAAATATACCATTACCGATGTGGGAAGCACCGGAGGAGTTGCAATCAACGGCACAAAGCTGGGACAGCTGAACAGCACCAAAATTTCTTTGGGCGATGAAATTTCCATAGGAAGAACCATATTCAGAGTGGCTGATTATTTTTCACAGAATTATTCTCTTCCTTCAAAACAGAAAATTTTTATTTTAAAATTCTTCAAACTTATAAGTTTTTTTATAACGCTTTTGATTGTTGCGGGATGTTCGCTTTTGATATATAAAGGTTATTCTTCTTATTCTCTTTTAACTTCGCCGACGCCGAAAGTGAATATGTTTTTAAATAATGAATGGAGCAGGGAAATACCAATCAAGGCAGATACATCTTCTTACGATATTACATCCACGCCTTTGATTGCGGATTTTGACAACGACGGCAAAAACGATGTCGCCATGCTCAGCAGTGCGGGCTTTTTGTATGCGTGGAGCGGTGCGTCAAACGATAAAATGTGGAAGCCCGTTGAAATATCCAATAACGGCACTGCTTCCCTGGTATGCGACGATGTCAACAACGACGGTGTTGCCGATATTGTGGCCGTTGCCGATTTCTCTTTGATTTATGTTATTGACGGACAGACCGGAAATATTATCAGAAGAGAAGTTCTCGGCGGCGTGATAGAAACTACGCCTTTGGTATGCGACCTTAACGGTGACGGCAAGAAAGATATTGTTGCCGTTTCCGAAGACGGTTCGGTTCATTTCCTGTATTCTCCGGGTTTTGACGGAAGCTATTCCAAATATTCGGAATTCATAGACGGTCCTGTTTATGCAAGCCCCGTTATTTTGGCAAGGAAAGATTTTTCGCCTTTTGTGGTTATAGCAAATTACGACAGCAAAGTTTATTTTATTGACGGTAAAACCAGAACCAAAAAGACCGTCAACCTTATGGAAGCCACGGGTAAAGCCCACCTTATTGCAGGTGCTCCCGCCGTCGGCGATGTTACGGGAAACGGCATACAGGAAGTAATCGTTCAGTCTAATGTTCCTCAGTATGTTTCCGCAATAGATACTTCGGATTTTTCCGTAAAATGGACATATTTTGTAGAGCCCGTTCCCCCCTCAAATTTAAAGTTCAATTCTTCCCCCGTAGTTTCGGATTTTAACGGCGACGGCGTTGCCGATGTCGCTATAGTTTCTGCAAACGGTTCGGTTCAGATACTTAAAGGAAATACTTCTTATCCGTCGGGCGAACTGTTATGGAAAACGACAGTGCCCGAAGCAAAAAGAATCATTTCTTCCCCGTCGGTGTATGACTTTGATAAAGACGGGATTTGCGAGCTTGTTTTCGGTACCGAAGACGGTAAGATAGTTATCGCCAAAAGCAATACGAAAAGAAAAGAAGTTGAAATTTTATCTTATATAAGGGCAAGCAATATGCCTATTACTTCCACGCCTTTGATTGCCGATGTCAACGGCGACGGACTGATAGAGATACTTTATACGAATATTCAGGATTCCATTCAGATGATAAACACCAATGTTAAGATAATAAAGAATTTTAAGATTTGGCCGATGTTTCTGGCAAATGCCGAACATACATCGGTATTTTCCGAAAAGGCTTATAAACTTAAATATCTCATAGTTATGTCTTCGGGGCTGTTTATTCTGCTGTTGTTTTTATTCATAAAAATAAGAAAATCTTTGAAGAAAGCTCAGAAAAGAGTAAAGGTAGTGTATATATGAGAATTTTAAGTGCGGCCAAAACAAGCACCGGTGTTGTCAGAACCGAAAATCAGGATTTTTTCGGCGTAAAAAAAGAAAACGATTTTTTCTTCGTCTGCGACGGAATGGGCGGCGGAGTATGCGGCGATTTTGCCAGCAGATATGCGTCCGATGTGATTTTGTCTCTTTTTGATAAAATAACCAAAAAAGACGGTTTGAAAATTCTCGGCGGGCAGTATTCCGATTATGACGAGAATGTTCTTAAACATGTATCTTTGATAAAAACCGCTAACCGTGCCTTGTATAATATGACTAAAAAATACCCCAAACTTGCAGGTATGGGAACCACCTGTGCAGGCATTTGGGTGGAGAAAGAAAAAAATCTCGTTCATATTTATAATGTCGGAGACAGCAGAGTTTACAGAGTAAGAAACGGAAGAATTCAGCTCTTAACGGAAGATCATTCCAAAATAAAAGAACTTATAGACAGCGGAAAAATGACTGCGGAAGAATCCAAGACGGCGGAATTTCAGAGTATGCTGACAAGAGCTTTGGGCGTTTCAGAAACGGTTAAGGTGGACTATAAGTCCGAGTTTGTCCGTTCCGGCGATGTTTATATTTTATGTACCGACGGCTTAAACGGGGAACTTACCGATTTCAATATAAACGATATAGTCAATCTGCATAAGCCCGATGTGGAAGAAATTTCCAACGAGCTTATTCTTGCGGTCAACAATTCCGGCGGAAGAGACAATACTACCATAATTTCCGTATGTGTTCAGGACGCTGCCGAGCCGTCTTCGGGCTTGAAATACGTTCAACAAAAAGATATTATAACGTTTTCTCAGGAAACTTCTCCGCAGTCTTCCAAAGAAGATTCCCTGATACGTAAATATTCCAAAAATTCCAATGTGTCTGTTCCTCAGCTTGCATTGGAGCGGAATATTTATAAGAGCCCTTTATTTATTGCGTTGATTCTTGTTCTTTTGTGCGTTATGGGGCTGTTTGCTTATACCGTAATGTTTACGGATAAACAGAATAAAAGCATTGTGGAACTTACGGGAGATGTCTCCGGCATCAATCTTTCCGTTAAGACTATAAACGAAGATAAGCTGAAAGAAATTTTAAGCACACAGGACGTAGTTTTCAGAATGCAGCTTCTGCAGGATGTCAAAAGAAACGAAGAATCGTTTACCCATGCTTTGCCGAATGTTTCGGTTGTTTTGTCGCGTGACGGACAGAATAAGTTTATGGGAATTTCAGAATATAAGCCTATGGAAATAAAACTTTCCGGCGGGAAATATCTTCTTACGGCGGATTTGGACGGATATAAAATTTTGGACGACAACTTTAAACTTAAAAATATGATAGTTGTAAATTTTGAAGATTCAAAGAGTCTTTCCGATAAGACCGTTATAATGGTTGCGGAAAAAGATTTTAAAAATATGTAAGGGAAAGGGATGAAAAATGGCAGAAAAAATTAAGATTCTGGTTATAGACGATAACGAAACGTTTTTGGAAGTATTCGGTTTAAATTTACAGGCGGAAGGTTTTGAAGTTTGTAAGGCCGAAAGTGCCGGTGCTGCTTTTAATATTTTAAGTAAAGTTCGTCCGGATTTGATTATTTCCGATATTTATATGCCGGATGAAACCGGTTTTGACATAGTGCAGAAATTGAAGAAAGACGAAAAATATTCTTCAATTCCGGTAATGCTTATAACGGCGGACACTTCCGATACCGCCGCTACCGTTGACGAGGCTTTTAATAAAGGTGCCGACGACTGTATTTTTAAACCGGTAAATATGGAAGATACCGTTAAAAGGATAAATAATTTATTAAATGAATTTAAGAAATAAGATAGTATATTCCTTACTTGTTTTTTTTCTGTGCTGCGGGCAGGTTTCGGCACGGACTGACAATATGTTTTGTGTTCTTAATCCGGATGCGTATTCTCAGGCGGCAGGTGCAAGCATTTTGTCGCTTTCCCCGTCCGTTTTCGGCTTCTTCGTAAATCCCGCTTCAAATTACAGAAATTTTTCAAAAGAATTTCAGCTTTCTTACACTTCTTTTTTTGACCGCAACTACGGTCTGAATGCAGGCTTTTTAATCCCCACCGAAAAGAAAGGAATTTTTACGCTTTTCGTATCGGGCACGGATTTCAATAAATCGGGAAAATATCATAATTACAAAAGTTCGGTATCCGGTGCGTTGAATTATGTTTATCCCATTATCTGTTCTCACCCTTACAGCAAGGAAAAAGGTTCCGCCGGTGCAACATTAAAAATTTATAACATAAATCTTCAAAACGATAATTCAATAATGCTTTATTCTTTGGATTTCGGTTTGATATATTCTTTGGATTTTATTGACAGAAATTTAACGGCGGGTTTTGCACTGAAAAATATCGGCAATGATTTTGATGTGAACGGATATGATTACGATATGTCACAGAACAAAAGCTGGACGCTGTCGGCAAAATATTTTTTGTATGAGCCTTACAAAATTTCCGTTATGGCAGACCTTGTAAAAAGTTTTAATGTTTCCGACTGCGGTTTTGCTGCGGGAATTGAAGCCAAACCTTTTTATCCTTTTTCCGTAAGGGCAGGGTGGAGAGATTACAGGGATAATTTTAATAAAGGTGTCACCGCAGGTTTCGGCCTTGATTTTGACAGGGTAAACATTTCTTATTCTTTTTCGGATTTGCTCGGTTCCGACGACGACCAGCATATTTTTTCCGTAGGGATATATTTCGGCAAAATTCCCGACTCCGGTAAAGCTTATGAACATTATTCAAGCTATTATTTAAACAGAGCAATTGATTATTACAACAAGAAAGATTATATCGCCGCAAGAAAAGAGTTTGAGGATATTCTTGCCGTATATCCGGAAAATCCCACGGCCAAAAAATATCTTTCTCTTCTTTCGGAAGATTTGGAACAGTCCGATATAGATATGTCGGGCAAGGTGGAAAAGTATACTGCACGTGCCGATGCCGCAATGTTAAGAAACAATCTTGTATCAGCCCAAAAATATTATCAGAAAGCTCTTTCTTATGACGAAAACAACGAGCAGGCACGCAAAGGACTTGAAAGTGCACAGGCCAAAATTAAAGAACAGGAAGCCTATCTTAACAGAAAAAAACATCAGAAAGAAATTTCCGATTACTGGGTAAAAGCAATGAACCACTACGATAAAGGGGAATTCGTTTTTGCCAAGGACGAACTTTTAAAAATTACGGAAATAGACCCGGAAAACGCAGGAGCTTTGCAGTATTTAAGTTTTATTCAGAAGAAAATAGATAAGGTCAGTTCCGTTCAGGCAAACAATATTTTTAAACAGGGTATGGAAGAATACGAAAACCGCGATTATGAAAAAGCACTTTCGTATTTCAATGCGGCATATATTTCCGACCCGTCAAGAGATGATATAAAAGAATATATTGATAAATGCAAAGAGCAGATAGTCATTTATAAAAATACGGAAAAAGAAGAAATATTTTTAACCAATAAGCAGATAGAAGAACAGATGAAAGATGTTTATAATAAAGCCCTTGAATACTATACTTTGAAAGATTACGAAAGTTCCATAAATACTTTTGAACAGTTAAGGGCAATGTCTTACAAATATAAATATTTTAACTACAATGACCAGATAAAGAGCTATACGGAGAAAGCCAAACTGGCGGTATCCAAGGAATATTATTCTCAGGCCAAAGAGTTGGAAAAGAACGAAAATCTTGAAGCTGCTTACGATAAGTATGAAGAAGCGTATCAATATTCCGATAAAAACGAACAGGCCAAGAAAGATATGGACAGATTGAAAGAAATTTTTTCGCAGAGATATTACAGTCAGGCGTTGAAGAGTTTTAAAGACGGCGACAGTGCTGCGGCGGAAGAACTGTTAAGAAAATCTTTACAATTTGAACCGGAAAAACCGGAAGCACAAAAACTGCTGGAAAAAATAACACAGTAAATTTCTCAACTTCTCAGCCGTTAATTATAAATTGTAAATTGGAGCATTATGATTGAACTCAGAAAAGATCCCATATCTTCAAAATGGGTGATAATAAACGATACGAGAGATTTTCAGTTTGAGGTGGAAAAGTTTTCTGCCGACGACGATACTTCCTCATGTCCGTTCTGTCCGGGCAACGAACATCTTATTCCCCGTCCGATATCCTGTTACGATAAAAACGGGAAAAAAATTGACGTCAACAGTAAAGACTGGGCACTGAAAGTTATCCCCAACAACAAACCCATTCTTACCATTGAGGGCAGTATTTTAAGAAAGGCCGAAGGAATTTATGACAAAATGAAAGGCGTCGGTGCCCACGAAATTTTAATAGAAACTCCCAAACATAAAGATAAATTTTTATATAAAAAAACGTCAACTTTTATAACGAACGTTTTGGCGGTTCAGGACAGAATAAACGATTTAAGAAACGATACCCGTTTGGAATATATTCTGGTGTTCAAAAGTTACGGCAAAAGTTCCGGCGGAACGGTTTCTCATCCGCATTTTCAGCTGGTGGCACTGCCGATAATTCCCAAATCGGTAAAAGATGAAATGACAAGTGCGAAAAAATATTATGATTTTAAAGAAAGATGTCTGTTCTGCGATATAATAGACCAGGAACTTTCCGCCAAGACCAGATTGGTTACGGAAAATTCTTCTTTTGTGGCGTTTGTGCCGTTTGCTTCAAGGTTTCCTTTTGAAACGTGGATATGTCCCAAAGAACATTCTTATGATTTTAGAAACATAAACGATATAAATAAAATACACGAACTTGCGGAAATAACAACAAGCGTTGTAAAAAGATTGAACAGAGCTTTGGGAAATAATATTTCCTACAATTTAATGCTTCATTCTTATCCGCTTAAAGAAAATAAAATAGATTATTATCACTGGCATATTGAGATAGTGCCGAAAATAACGAAGTTTAACGGTTTTGATTTGGTTTCGGGGATGTATGTTAATCCCACGATACCGGAGGATTCCGCAAAGTTTCTGAGAGAAGCGGAATAGAAACATTGTACATTATAAATTGTCCTTAAGGGGTTCTATGAACATATTAATGGTTGCGGCGGAATGTGTTCCTTTTGTTAAGACCGGCGGCCTTGCAGACGTGGTCGGAACACTTCCGAAATATTTAAAACAGAGAGGCCACGACGTCAGAATTATCATACCGAAATACCGTCAGATAGACGGTGCAAAGTTCGGCTTGGAGGCTCTTCCATGCAAACTTTCCGTTTTCGTCGGTAAAGAACAGGAAAATTTCAGAATAAAAACCTGTATGCTTGACGGAAATATCCCCGTATATTTTATAGAAAATTTAAGATATTTCAACCGTCCGGGAGTTTACGGAGATTCCTCGGGCATAGGTTACGGCGACAACAGGGAACGATTTATATTTTTTTGCAAAGCCGCCGTTGAAGCGGTAAAGGCTTTAATGTTCCGCCCGGATATTATCCACTGCCACGATTGGCATACCGGGCTTATTCCCGCATATCTTAAAACGGTAAATTTATGCGACGGCTTTTTCTGGAACACTTCAAGCGTTTACACCATTCACAACATAGCTTTTCAGGGAAGTTTTGAAGCGGCAAGCACGCTTCCCATGGCAGGTTTTTCATGGGAAGATTATAAAAGCGACAAACTGGAATTTTATAACACGTTTAATTTTATGAAAGCAGGTCTTGCATATACCGATATTATTTCCACCGTCAGCCCGACCTATGCAAACGAAATTCAAGGCCCTGCCGGCAAAGGTATGGAAGTGGTTTTGCAGACCAGAAAAAAAGATGTTTTCGGCATTCTTAACGGCATAGATTATTCTTATTGGAATCCTCGTTACGACAGAAACCTTGCCGCCAATTTTTATGCTAAAGACAAAAGCGGCAAAAAATTCTGCAAGAAATATCTTCAGGAAAAATGCGGTTTTAAAGTTGACGATAAAGCATTCCTGTTAAGCGTTGTTTCGCGTTTTGATATGCAGAAAGGTTTTGACCTGATAATTGATTCCGTAGGAAATTTGGTTAAAGAAAATATTCAAATAGTTGTTTTGGGGTCCGGCGACAGATATATTAAAGATACTATGCTGTATTTAAAAAGTCTTTATTCCGATAAACTGGCGGTATTTACGGATTACAACGAACCGTTATCGCACAGAATTTATGCAGGTGCCGATGCTTTCTTAATGCCGTCTAAGTTTGAGCCGTGCGGTCTCAGCCAGATAATAGCTCTTGCCTACGGAACCGTTCCGATAGTAAATAAAACCGGAGGACTTTCCGATACGATAGAAGATTTTTCTACCAATACTTTAAAGGGCAACGGTTTTGTTTTTGATTTTTACAAAGGCGAAAGTTTTGAATATACCGTCCGCCGTGCGTATGATATTTTTAAAAACAGCTTTCTGTGGAACAGGCTTACCGATAATGCTTTTGCAAGCCGTTTCTCATGGGATAATTCCGTGCAGGAATATGAGAAAATGTATGATACCGCCGCAGCAAGAAAAATAAAGGATAATATTTACAATAAAAATATATGAAAATAAACATTTCCAAAATATTAAAATTCTGCGTTCTTGTATTAATAAATATTTTTTTTATATTTGTCGTGCAGTTTTACTTCAATATGTGCGGCAGTTTAAAAGAATACGACTCAAACCTGAAAGTTTCTCTTTTTGTCAACGAAACCGTTTCCGATGACAAGGAATCCATTATCGCAAAACTTAAAAATTATAACAGATTTGATATTGCCGAATATACGGACTTTGACAGTTTTGATAAGTTTATTGAACAGTCTCCCGAGCTGAAAGATATAGCTTTAAAAGAAATTTCTCATATCCCGGCTTTCGTTACCGTAAATAATCTGAAAGCCGTAAGTATTTCGGAAATGGAAAATTTAAAAGAAGAACTTCTTAAGGAAGATTGTATTGATGATGTCGTTTTTGATGCAAAAGCCTACGGAATATTTTTTAAATATAAAAAACTTTTTACAAAATACAGAGAAATTTTTTCTTTCGTTTTTTTTATAATCTCTGCAATTTTTATTTTAAAAGTTTTGTTCTTTACGATAAAAGGTTTATACAAAAGCATTTTTGTTGAAGTTCTCGGCGGTGCGGTCTCTGCCGTTGCGGCGTATGCCGTGATATGTCTGTTTATGATTGCGGATAATGATGCAGTTTTTGTTTTGGATTGGAAAATTTTATATTATGTAGTTCCTCTCGGCTGTATGCTCAGCCTTATAACTAAAGAAGCCGATGACTCAAACAATTAAAAAAATAATCACAAATTTTTTTTCTTATATCCGTAACGGCAGTAATACCGTTGTTGCCGCTTTAATTTTCTGTTTGATGTTTCTTTTTTCCGTTCCTGTTTTCTGTGATGTCGGTTCT
>CAJOOL010000095.1 GCA_905236115.1 uncultured Endomicrobiia bacterium | reverse complement strand
TTTTATAAACGGTTTAAAAATTTCCGTCCATAAAGTTGCTTCGGGATAAACGGATTTCTGAATAGTATTATTTTTCCTTATAAGACGTGGACCTATAACGGCAATAGCGTTATCAGAAACAATTTTGTTATACAACAATGAAATAGAATTTTTTGTTATCTCCGTATCGGTATTTATATAGAGAATATAGTCTGCATTTGAAACTTTATAGCCTTGATTTACGGCTTTAGCAAAGCCCAAATTATCACTGTTTTTTATAACAACAGTATTCGGATAAAGTTTCAAAACTTCGTCTACTGAACCGTCCGTGCTGTTGTTATCAACTATTATCCACTGTGCATTTTTTGATGACGTTATTTCGTCATTATTATCCAAAGCTTTTAAACAATCAAAAAGGACAGACTTTGAATTTCTCGTTACAAGAACTATTGATAATTTAGGAATATTTTCCGTCATTTTATATTCTGACAACCTTTGATGATTTTAAAGATTTCGTTGCGTTTCTGGTATCAAAAACAAGCTTTGATTTTTTTACCACATCGGAATAATTTATATTCGTGTGGTCTGTTAAAATTACAACGGCATCATATTTTGAAAGATTTGAAATATTCTTTTCCGACTTTAAAATTTTATCGGCAACTTTTACCGTAGGTATATAAGAATCGTAGTAAGAAAGTTTTGCCTGTTTTTTAAGAAGTAAAGTCATCACATCAAGTGCGGGAGACTCTCTCAAATCTGCAACATCTTTTTTGTATGCCACACCTAAAACAAGTATTTTGGAATTTTTTATTGATTTTGATTTTTCATTCAATGCATCTGCCAGTTTTGTTACTACATACTCGGGCATTTTGGAATTTATTTCACCTGCAAGCTCAATAAATCTGGAATAAAAATTTAATGTCTTAAGTTTCCATGACAAATAATGCGGATCTAACGGGATACAATGTCCTCCGATTCCCGGACCGGGAGTAAACTTCATAAATCCGAAAGGTTTTGTTGCCGAAGCATCAATTATTTCCCAAACATTTAAGCCTAATCTGTCACACATTAAAGCGACTTCGTTAACAAGCCCGATATTTACTGCCCTGAAAGTATTTTCCAAAAGTTTTACCATCTCGGCTGCCTGTGTAGAAGACACTTCATGTACTTTCGTAAAACTGCCGTAAACTTGGCATGCAAGCTTTGTGGATTTATCACAGATTCCGCCGACAACTTTTGTGGTGTTTGCAATGGTAAACTTTTTATTTGCGGGGTCAATTCTTTCAGGGCTGAACGCCAAATAAAAATCTTTCCCGCCTTTTAAGCCTGTTTCTTCAAGCATAGGAAGAACAAGTTCTTTTGTTGTTCCCGGATATGTGGTGGACTCAAGAATTATCAGTTGGTCTTTACGCAAATTATCTTTTATTTCGTTTGTTGCAGAAACTATATAGGAAACATCGGGATCTTTTGATTTTCTCAGCGGTGTAGGAACGCAGATTATTATAACATCAAGTTTTTTTATAGCACTAAAGTTCGTCGTAGCGGAAAGTTTCTTTGCTTCAACGAGCTCTTTAATATCGGCTGTAGAAATATCGCCGATATAAGATTTTTTATTGTTAATATTTTCAACTTTCCTGGCATCAACTTCAAGTCCGGTAACGGTAAAGCCTTTTTTGGCAAGTTCAACCGCCAAAGGCAGCCCGACATAACCGAGACCGATGACACCGATCTTAGCTGATTTTGAACTAATTTTATTCATTAAATCTATATACATTTTACTCTCCTTAAAAATATTGCATATTTATTTGGCTGAATCAGAAAATGCTTCGCATTTTCTTAGCTTAAAAGGTGAAAAGGTGAATAGTTTTCGGTAAAATTTGCTTTGCAAATTTTCTATTTAATTATCAAAAATCGCTTCGCGATTTTTACAACAAACTCTTCAGCCATTCAACTCTTCAGCTTTTCAGCTCTTAAAGCTTCACTGCTTTAAACCAGCTTTTGTTTTCCAAATACCAATCTACCGTATTTTTTATTCCCTGTTCCAAAGAAACTGTAGGTTTCCAATTCAATATTTTTCCTGCTTTAGAAATATCCGCCCACGTGGAAACTATATCGGCTTTATGGAACGGTTTTTTGTTCAATTTTGCTTTCTTGCCGAGATACTTTTCTATCAAATCTATTACATAATTGAGCGATATAGGATTATTTCCCCCGCCGAGATTTATCACTTCAAAACCGACTTTTTTCAATGCCTTTATTGTTCCCTTAGCTATATCGTCAACATAAGTAAAGTCTCTGCTTTGCGAACCGTCACCGAACAGTTCAATAGGCGTTCCTTCGTCTATCCATTTAATAAATCTGATTATACTCATATCGGGACGTCCTGCCGGTCCGTAAACCGTAAAATATCTGACGATAGAAATATCTATTCCGTATAAGTAATGGTAAGAATAACACATTGCTTCAGCACCTTTTTTGGATGCCGCATAAGGTGAAATGGGAGTGTTTACCGCCAATGTTTCTGTGAAAGGCATTTTTTGTCCCGCATACAATGACGATGTTGAAGCAAGGACGAACTTTTTAATTTTATATTCTCTGCAAATATCAAGAAGATTTAATGTTCCCATCGTATTGGTAGACACATACACGAACGGATTTTCCATACTGTATCTGACACCTGCACGGGCGGCTAAATTGATTACTGCCGTTACTTTGTGTTTCTTAAATATTTTTTCAAGAGCTTTTTTATCTTCAATATCGGTTTTATAAAACTTAAAATTTTTATATTTTTTCAGCTGTTTTAATCTGTAATTTTTTATCTTTACATCGTAATAATCGTTGATATTATCTATACCGATAATCTCTTTTTTAGACTTCAATAAAAGTTCTGCAGTTTTGTTGGCGATAAATCCCGCTACGCCGGTAACGACTATACTCATTATTCCGCTCCTAATTATTATTTAGTTATGAATTTATTATTATACAAAAATGCAACCGGAAATGCCAAACAACCAAATAAGTTGATAATTAAAAATCAATTGTTGTCTTTTTATTATTTGTTCTATTTTGGTCAGCCAATTGTTGAAGCGGGGGCATTTTTCTTAACATATAACTGAAATTCTTTATTTACAATTTTATGTAAAATTTTATTTTTTCATTTCATTGTCTTTTAATCAAATTTAAGGTATAATATATTCACTAACAATAGGAGTTATTTATGGATAAAAAACAAGCTTGGGATTATGCAATAGGTATGATAAAAGTTGATGGTCTCAAACCTACGGATGATTTTATTGAATTAGCAAATAAAGAAATAGAAGGAAAAATCACAGCCGAAGATATAGAAAAAACCCTTAATAAAAAATATAAAATGAAAAAACAGCTATGAGAAAAGATCCTTATTTGTATGATAATTCAGAAACTTTAATAAATCTCTTTAAAGAATACAATGATAAAAAATTAAGAGAAATAGAAGCTGATTATACATCTTTCAGATTAAGACAATTGTATGAAAATCCAATAAAAGGATGTTTTGATTTTTTTCATTTATGTGAAGTTCATAAATTTATCTTTCAAGATTTATATTCTTAGGCAGGAGAACCTAGAGTTATAAATATTGAAAAAGAAGAACCTGCTTTAGGTGGAATATCTGTAGAATATACTGATTTTAAAAATATAAAAAAAGAAACAATTGAAATATTAAAAATTTTTTCTGAAACAAAATGGAAAGATTTAACAATAGAAGAAAAGGCTTTAAATTTTTCCAAAAACACAGCAGCATTGTGGAAAGTTCATCCTTTTAGAGAAGGAAATACAAGAACTATAATAACATTTGTTTGCGATTTTGCAGACGAGCATGGTTTTAAAATAAACAGAAGTTTATTAGAAAAAAATAGTGTGTATTTAAGAACTTCTTTAGTTGCTGCAAATGCAGTGTTTAAAGATATTGGAGATAAATCTCAAATTCAATATTTATATAAGATTATTTTAGATGCTATAGCAAACAATAATTAACAGTTGAATTGTTGAAAGCAGAAT
>CAJOOL010000094.1 GCA_905236115.1 uncultured Endomicrobiia bacterium | reverse complement strand
ACTCCGCCGGAAAGGAAACTTCAATCCATTTTTTTCTTGATAATTCCGAAAGTATATGATATGATAAAGCTTTTGCCGCAGGCAGTGTTGCTGCTGTGAGTATTTTTCTAAAATCAAATTACAGAGGTTTGCTATGAAATGTCCGTTTTGCGGAAGTTTTGAAGGGCAGGTTTTGGATTCCCGCCCGATAGAACATACTTCGGCCATAAGAAGAAGGCGGCAATGCAATCAGTGTAAAAAAAGATATACGACTTACGAAAGGCCGGAAGAACTGACCCTTATGGTGATAAAATCCGACGGAAGAAGAGAGCCTTTTGACAGAAAGAAACTTTGGAATGCCGTTGCAAGAGCCTGTGTTAAAAGACCCGTTTCCACCGAAACCATGGAAAAGATAGTTTCCGATGTTGAAAATGAAATCAGCGACTATATTATGGAAGTTCCCGCTTCGGTAATAGGGAAAAAAACTTTGCAGAAACTTTTGGATATAGATACCGTAGCTTATATCAGGTTTGCTTCGGTGTATAATAAGTTTGCAAATATTAATGATTTTATGCAGGAGCTGAAAAAGCTGAAAAAAGAACATGATAAGAAGAAGAGTTGAATAGTTGAAAAGTTGAAGGATTGAAGAGTTGAAAGGTTGAAAAAATATAAAAATTATCAAGTGAGAATTTGGAGGAAATAAAAAAATGTCAAGCTTGAAACTAAAGAGCGAATTGTTAAAAAAGATTAAGCCCGTATTAAGCGAAAATGCCATGAAAGTATTGTCAAAAAGATACTTAAAAAAAGACAATGACGGCAATCCCGCCGAAGAACCGGGCGAGATGTTTTTCAGAGTGGCAGAAAACATCGCTCCAGCCGATAAAATTTATGATAAAAACGCAAATATTGACGAAGTTATAAAAGAATTTTATACAATGATGGCGAATTTGGATTTTCTGCCGAATTCACCGACATTAATGAATGCCGGCCGTCCTCTTCAGCAGCTTTCTGCGTGTTTTGTGCTTCCGGTGGAAGATTCCATGGAGTCCATTTTTGAAGCGTTAAAACATACGGCTTTGATACATAAATCCGGCGGCGGAACGGGCTTTTCTTTTTCAAGGTTAAGACCGTCAAACGACAGTGTTAAGTCCACCAACGGAGTGTCTTCCGGACCGGTGTCTTTTATGCAGGTTTTTAATGCCGCAACGGAAGCTATCAAACAGGGCGGAACAAGACGCGGTGCCAATATGGGTATGCTCAGAGTTGACCATCCCGACATAATGAAGTTTATCACATGCAAAGATATTACCACCAATCTTACAAACTTCAACATTTCCGTGGCATTAACCAAAGAATTTATGGATGCCGTGGAAGCCGGTAAAGAATACAATCTTTATAATCCCAGAACAAAAGAAGCTGCGGGCAGACTTAACGCAAGAGAAGTTTTCAACAAGATAGTTGAACAGGCTTGGAAAAACGGCGAACCGGGAATAGTATTTATTGACAGAATGAACGAATATAATCCCACGCCGGCAATAGGAATGATAGAGTCCACCAACCCTTGCGGCGAACAGCCGCTTCTTCCTTATGAAGCATGTAATTTAGGTTCCGTAAATTTATCGCATTTTGTAAAAGACGGCGATGTAGACTGGCAGAAACTGGAATCAACGGTAAAGTCTGCCGTTCATTTTCTGGACAATGTTATAGATATGAATAATTATCCCATAGATAAAATCGGCGAGGTGACTCGTTCCAACAGAAAGATAGGTTTGGGCGTTATGGGTTGGGCAGATATGCTGTTTGAGCTGGGGATTGCTTATAATTCCGAACAAGCGGTAAAGCTGGCCGAAAAAGTGATGTCTTTTATAGAAGAAAATTCCCATAAAATGTCGGAAGAAATCGCACTTAAAAGAGGTGCTTTTTCAAACTTCAAAAACAGCATTTACAAAGACGGAAATCCGATAAGAAATGCCACCGTTACGACTATCGCTCCTACGGGAACC
This sequence comes from uncultured Endomicrobiia bacterium, assembly GCA_905236115.1. Classification (GTDB taxonomy): domain Bacteria; phylum Elusimicrobiota; class Endomicrobiia; order Endomicrobiales; family Endomicrobiaceae; genus Ruminimicrobiellum. The sequence continues at coordinate 1,300 of CAJOOL010000094.1, read as the reverse complement.
ATCGGGCTTATTGCGGATGCTTCCGGCGGGGTGGAGCCTCTGTTCGGGCTGGTTTACAAAAGAGCAAACTGCCTTGATAAAGCCGAGATGTATATCGTCAATAAATATTTTGAAAAAGCCGTAAAAGATGCGGGAATTTACAGCGAAGAACTGATGGATAAAGTTGCTAAAGAGGGAACAGTTCAGCATATTGATGAAATTCCCGAAAGGCTGAAAAAAGTTTTTGTTACCGCACACGATATTACGCCGGAAGACCATATCAGAATGCAGGCTGCTTTTCAGAAGTATGTTGATAATGCCGTATCCAAGACGGTGAACTTTACGCATAATGCAACGAAAGAAGATGTAAGCAAAGCGTATATGCTGTCTTATAAACTCGGCTGTAAAGGCGTTACCGTTTATAGAGACGGTTCCAGACAGGACCAGGTTTTAATTTCTTCCAATACGGAATCGGCATCGGCGTCTTCGGCTGCTGCTCCGTCGGCATCGGCTGCTTCGGGTTCGGCGTCGTCTTCTTCGGGCTCGGCGGTGGCTGTGTCGGCTTCCAACGGCGGCTATACTTCTGTAGAAGTACAAAAGCCGAAAGGAAATATTGTAAGAAAAAGACCCAGAAAAGTGGTCGGTTCCACGCTGCTTATGCATACGGGTTGCGGGAAAATGTATGTAACGGTTAATGAGGACGAGAACGGAAATGTTTTTGAAGTTTTTACACAGCTGGGAAAATCCGGAGGCTGTATATCCACCCAGACGGAAGCAATTGCAAGGTTGATTTCTCTGGCACTTCGTTCCGGCGTGGACGCACATAAGATTGTGGAACAGCTTAAAGGTATAAGGTGCCCGTCGCCTACGTTGACCGAGGGCGGAGCAATCCTTTCCTGTCCGGACGCTATTGCAAAAGCCATAGAATCTTATATTTCCGAAAAAGAAAATCCTACTTTATTTGATAACGGCGGTAAAGACGGTTCAAAACAGGTTTCTGTCTCGGCGGCGTCGGTTTCGGCAGGGGCAAATAAAGAAAAAGTTTACAGTTTCAAATCTTCGGGAAATTCCGAAGGTGCTTGTCCGCAGTGTCCGGAGTGCGGTGAAATGCTGGAGTTTGCCGAAGGGTGCGTTGTGTGCAAATCCTGCGGATATTCTAAATGTTTTTAAAAAATAATGAAATGTTTTGAAAATTAATCGGCGTTAAAAAACAATTCAATAAAACAACTAAATAACAAAATTGTAGTTTAAAGAGACGGTGCAAATTTTTCCAAATTTTCCATAAGGTATAACGGAATATCGTATAAATTTGCATCGTTTT
>CAJOOL010000093.1 GCA_905236115.1 uncultured Endomicrobiia bacterium | reverse complement strand
TATAATTTTACCTGCCTATAACGTAAAAAATACCTGTAATTGGATAACCGATATATAAATTTTCTGTTGACAGACTTGTCGTTTTTGCAATCTTAGAATATCTTTCAAGCCTTATCAAAGCCTTTATTATTTTGATTTTTAACATAAAATAGATTATAATAATACAATTTATTTTCGTTATGATTTCTTTAATACGGGTTTACAGGGGTTTTTGTGGAATATATTTTAAATTATATTTTTTCTATAGGTGTGTTTTTTTCACATATTATAGGGTATGTCGTTTCCGGGTCGGCACTGATTTTGTTATACAGAAACCGGGATATTGTAAAAAAAGATAAAATAATTTTATTTATAACAATATTTCTTGTTTACGGTTTTATCTGGTCGTTTTTTGCCGAATATAAAAAAGATGCTTTTGAGGAAATGTTTACATATTTGACCAGCTGGCTTTTTCCGTTTTTGCTGGGGTGTTATGTCTTTGATAATAATAAAAAAGAAAAAATAATAAAAACTTACATTATTACTTTTACGGTTGTTTTGATATTTTCCGTTCTTGCATATTTCGGACTTTTTTATCAAGAAATTGCAGGTGCATATTTGGCAAGAAAAAGTATGCATTTGCACGGATTGATGTGGCATATTTCCTGCGGTGCAATGTGTGTGCTGCTTTCCTGTTTTACGTTAATTCCTCTGTTGTTTAAAGAAAACATATCTTTCAAACAAAAAAGTGTTTTATTCGGTCTTACTGTATTTTTTATGATTTGTTTATATCTTACGGGCTCAAGAGGTTATTATGTTGCGGGTGCATTTACATATTTAATGATATTTGTCTTCTATATTTTCAAGACAAAGAAATTTATAATACCGTTATTTATTTCCGTAATTTGTTTAACTGCGGTAGCCGTATTATTTAATAATAATAAATTTATGCAGGAAAGAATTTTTAATACCAGCGTAACCAAAGAATGGAGTTTGACAAACAGAATTGATTCTTACAAAGCGGCCGCAGTTATTTTTAAAGATAATTTTGTTTTCGGAACAGGCCCGAGACAGGGAATAAAGAAAATAAAATATTATAAAGAAATTTTAAATATTGATAACCGGCTTGATGAAGGCAGACATTTGCATTCTATGTATTTAAATCTTCTTGCCGATTTCGGAAGTTTCGGTTTTATAATTTTTTCGGTGATAATATTTTTAATATTAATGAAACTTTATTTAAAATATAAAAAAGAGAATTCCATATTGGCATTATGCCTGATATTCGGTTGGTTTTCTTTTTTGCTTGGAGATTGTTTTGATACTGTTTTAAGAGGACCGCGAGTAGCTATGGATTATTTTTGGCTGACAGGACTTATATTGGCAGAATCTCCGAAGAAGCAAAATAATAAATGAAAATATCAGGAAATATATTATGAATTTTGATTTTGTTTTCAGCAGAAAAATTTTGTTTTTCATTGTTATTCTTACCGGGCTTGTTGCATTCTTTCACAGGCTTGACGAAGCACCGTTATCCGGCGACGGAATAGGATACGGACAGATAGCCAAAGAAATGACACTGACAGGCGATTGGGCAACACCTTATCACGATGGTGTTCCGTCTTTTTATACCAGCAAACCGCCGTTGGTTTACTGGCTTATGGCAGCAAGCGGAAGCATTTTGGGCTTTGATAACTTTTCGGTTAAACTTCCTACAGCACTTTTATCATTGTTGTCACTTGTTGTTTTGTTTTTATTTTTAAGTAAGTATTATAATCCGAATATTGCTTTTTTCAGCTCAATAATTTTGATATTTACTCAACAATACTTACATCATGCAAGGAGCGTCATCACGGACGGACCGCTTGCTGCGTTTTTTATTTTTGCATTTGTTTCTTTTTGGATAGCAAGAACCGAAGATAAAAGCAGTTTATATTATTTAATGTCGGTATTTATAGGTTTGGCGGTTATGACCAAACAGGTTTTCGGACTTTTTATAGGTATGATAATTTTTTGCTATATCATATTGGCAAGAGATTGGAAAATATTAAAAAATATTCATTTTTGGTTGTCTTTTCTGTTGATACCCGTAATAGTTCTGCCGTGGCATATTGCAATGTATAAAAAATTCGGTATGAAATTTATTAATGAATATTTTTTATCAACGGTAAGCAATGTTAACGGATGGAACGGGCAGAAATACAGCATTTTTTATGAGTGGTATGTTTATTCTCAAATATTGGTAAACAATTATTGGCCGTGGCTTCCGTTTTTACTTTACGGTTTTTATAGAAAGATACGGAATATGGTTGAAAAGTTAAAACCGGCAGCACAACCGGATACCGCACCGGAACACGATATGACAAAAACTGCACGGACACTGAATTGCCGCGACGATAAGTCGTTTGATAACGAACAGGCGAGGGATATTTTTATTTTGTGCTGGATATTTGTTCCTCTTTTTGTACTGCAGATGATGACAAAGAAAAACGGAAATTATTTGAACATTTTATATCCTGCATTTGCGGTAGTTTGTGCGGAAGTTTTTAATTCTTTTTCACAAAAAACAGTTCAAAAAATTATTAAAATTTTTATTGTAGTTTCAACAGCGGCATCATTGCTTTTTATAAGTTTTCCTGTAGTTCCAAAAACAATTGATGCACAAAAATTAACGGATCCTGTAAAATTAATACCTACAATAAAATATGTTCTTAAACCGGATAAAAAAATTGTAATAAGAGAAACGGATTGGTTTGTTTTTTCATCCATGTTTTTATTTTATGCGGACAGAGGGAATATAACGCTAAGCGACGAAGATTTTGAAAAGAAAATTTTAAGCGGCGAAAAAAATTATTTTGCTTCATATAAAGATGATTTTATGAATGGACTTTTAAACAAATATAATGATAAAATAACGGTTTGGCAGATAACAGACAAAACCATTTTATTTGAAAATTAAAAATGATAGAAAAAATAAAAAATTTTATTACCGAAAAGACGGACAATTCTTATCTTCAGTTCATAAAATATTTTTTTGCAAGTGCAATAGCATTATTTGCGGATATGGCTGTGCTTTTTGTTCTTACGGAATTTTGTCATATTTATTATTTGATTTCCGCTACAATATCGTTTCTTGCCGGAATTGCAATCACTTATATTTTCAGCAAACTTTATATTTTTACAAAAACAAGCATCAGCAGCAAAACCGCGGAATTTACGGTATTTCTTGTAATAGGTATTATCGGACTGATATTAAACAATATTTTTCTGTATATATTTACGGACGTATTTGATATTCACTATATGTTGTCAAAATGTTTGGTAATCGCAATTACATATTTATGGAATTATTTTGCCAGAAAGAAATTTATATTCAGCTAAAAATAACAGATAATAAAGGAAACACTGATTAATTCTGAACGGAAACCTTGAGGCATATTTTGCCTCTAAATTCGTTGGAGTTTCTAGAGATAAGTTACCAACTATCCCTGCGAAACTCCGCCTCTTTATAGGCAAAATCTGCTTCGGGCTTTACTCATTCATAATTAATCAGT
>CAJOOL010000092.1 GCA_905236115.1 uncultured Endomicrobiia bacterium | reverse complement strand
GATAAATCTCAAATTCAATATTTATATAAGATTATTTTAGATGCTATAGCAAACAATAATTAACAGTTGAATTGTTGAAAGCAGAATATGACAAACGGAACGGAAGATTGTTTCGTCGGGGCTGCAAAGCCCCTCCTCGCAATGACGGCGGTGTTGTTGTCGTCGTTCAAACTTCTCAGCTATACAAAATCGCTTTGCGATTTTGTATACTGTCGCCGAGAAGATAAAGCCTCTTGCTAAAGTTTTTATCTTTTTTTACGGGGTGCTGCTATGTTGCCGCACGCTCGGCTTATTTTATAAATATCAAATTTTATATTGTATCACTTATGGTATCATTTGCTACCATAATATTTATACAATATATTTGTTATTTTGTCAAGGGTTTTTGTTTTTTTGCCAAGGGCATTTATATGAAATTCAGAAAGAATTTTTTTACGGAAAAGCTGAGAAAAGCGATGTTTGAAAAGAAGTTTACCCAAGAAGATTTGGGCAATATTATAGGCGTGAACAGGCAGATGATAAGCCGTTGGTTAACTACAGACAGAAATCCGTCTTTGGCTTCAATAAAAAAACTTGCAGCGGCTTTAAATGTTCCCGTTACTTATTTTATAGAAGACGAAGAGCAAAACATAAACAATGAAAAAACAGACGAGCAAAAAAATATCAGCATAAAAACAATAACGGAACTTATAAAAAAGGAAATAAAAAAATATGAACCTGAAATAAATTTATTGAAAAGAGAAATAAAAGTTTTAAAAGAAAAAAATAAATCGTTAGAAATAAAAGTATCAAAGCTGAAGTAAAAAATAAAATTTTTCTTAACTTTTTGTATTTTTTGAGCTACATAAAATTATTCATTTTCGTTTGGAAGTTTTTAATTCTTTCATAATCGGTCTGGTCTAAGTTTAGCGGTGTGACGGAAATATATCCCTGCTCCACTGCATCAATATCGGATATGCCGTTCTTTTTGCCGGAAATAAATCTGCCTGCAAGTTTATAATAAGTTCCGTTTTTTGTTTTCTTTTCAACTATCGTTTCGTCATATTGTCTGGTTCCTAACGGAACAATTTTTATCCCTTTATATTTCGGCGGGATATTGATATTCAGACATAAAGCTGGACGTCCTTTTTTCTCGGTTTTCAAAATTTCTTGAGCTATTTTTGAAACGGCACACGCCGCCTGCTTATAACACGGATTGTTTTCGTCAACAGCCGATACTGCCAGCGACGGCACTCCCAGATATGCTCCCTCGCGTGCGGCTGCAACCGTTCCGGAATAAACAACATCCTGTGCAAGATTGGCACAAGTGTTAATGCCGGAAATTACCAAATCAATTTTATTTTTGAAGAAAGAATACAGTGCATATTTTACGCAGTCGGCAGGCGTTGCACCGGACAGAACAAAAATATTTTTTTTAATTTTTTCAAGTTTAAGATATTTTTTTAAATGTATGGATTGAGATGTTCCCGACATTTCTTTGTCGGAAACCACCACAAAAATACCGGCAATTTTTTTCAGTTCGTTTATTAACGGTTCTAACCCTGCTCCGTTTATTCCGTCATCGTTGGAAATTAAAATATTGTATTTCATTATCTTATTATATCCTGTTTTATATTCTTTAGCACGTCTTTATATTCTTCTTTTTCTGTCATAATTTTATCGGCATAAGAGCAAAGAGGAATTATTTTTATCTGCTTGGCACGAGCTTCGTCTATAACTTTTTTTAATAACTTTTTGGCGATACCCTGCCCTTGATATGCAGGACGAACTCCCGTATGAACGATAGTCCATATTTTACCCGACACCTCAAATTCACATTCGCCAATTAATTTTCCGTCCTTATACGCGGCACTTCTGTTTGCGTTTTCTTCAAAAACTATTGATATTTGATTTTCATGTTCTTCTCTTTCAATCATTATTCTCTCCGATAAAAAATTATAAGAAATATTGTAGCATTTTTAAGAAAGGAGATAAAGAAAGTTGACCTATGCTATGTCTGTCTGTCTTGACAAAATGTAGATTATATCATACAATATAAGCATGAAAGAATTATGTTATTTTAAATATACAAATTTATATTTTAAGTGGTTTTCTAAACTGGATATCGGCTATAGTGTTATAGTGCGTAAAGCTTTAAAAAGATTAAAAGAAGAATATAAACCTAAATCTGTGCAACAATATCAGTATGCGTATTGAAGAAAGTTGAAGAGTTGAATAGCTGAACAGCTGAAAGGTTTGATAGTTTAATGGTTTAAAAATGAAACGAACAGAAGAAAATTTTTTAGAAAAAATTCCTCTGCTCGTTTTTTTCGGACTGCTGCTATGAGGCAATCCTGTTTTATAATTTTTTATTGTAGTAAATTTTTAAGTAAAAATGTGGCAATTATTTTTATTTCAGTAAAATTTTGTATAATTAAAGTAATAAAAAGTTTCAATTTACGGCAAAGTTTAAAATTAACAGTGATATAAAATGTTTTCAACTAAGGGCATAAAAACTTTCAAAAATTGTAGAACCGCTTTCAATATTATAATACATATTTATTCTGTTCTTACCGTTACCACTTAATTCTTCAGGTTTAAATACAGCCGCACTAAACATAAGTTTATAATCTCCTTCTCCTCCAGAGCCTCCATGAAATACAGTAAAATACTTATTACCTCTTGCGTCTATCCCTAAGACAGGACTATATGCAGTTCTTGAATTCTGAATGCTGCTTTCTATAACAGGAGCTGACTTGTTAAAATGTAAGAAGTTCCCGTATTCCGAATAATAAGTTTTTTGAGCAGAAAGTATCACTCCCAATAAAGCATATCCCTCAGCCATTTTGGCCTTATCAACGTATCCCCTGTAAATCGGAACTGAAATTACCGAAAGAATAATGACAATGGCGATTGTAATGACCAACTCAACAAGAGTAAAACCATACCGTCTGTCATGCCCGAGTGTTTTTGTCGGGCATCCCGTCGTTTTGCCGTTTCCATACTTCAATTCTTCAATACATCTATACATCTGTTTTAATTTTTTCATAGTTTTTCTCCTTTTGTTTTTTATTTTTATATTATCCGAGGCTAACCCCTCGGGTTCCTCTTTCGCCGTTGCAGTTTTCAACTTTTCAACCATTCAACAGTCGTTCCAACTGCGAGATCCCCGACAACAACATTCGGGGATGACAGACGGAACGGCAAGATTGCTTCGTCGCTTGCTTTGCAAGCTTCCTCGCAATGACGGCAACGGACAACAGCGAACGGCAACGACAAATAATACAAATTGTTGCTTTTTAAAGAACGATTTTGTATAATCGCCGAGAGATAAACGCTCAGCGAAAAGTATTTATCTTTTTTCAAACTGTGCTATGCTTTGGCGGTGTGCCAAAACAGCCCGCTCGGCTTTTATTTATTTTATTTTTATTTAACAACCTTAGAGTAGATTTATAAACTTTACAAATCTATCCTAAGATAGATTTTAACATATAACGACAAAAAAATCAAGGGCTTTTATTTTTTATGGAAAATAAAAAGACTTTTTTCAGCAGACAATTAAGAAAAGTTTTGTATGAAAAAAATATTACGCAGAAAGAATTGGCCGAAAAGCTCGGGGTGGTTCAGCAAAGGATAAGTTTTTGGACTACGGGAAGATTTGTTCCGACGCTTGATTCCATAAGAAAAGTGGCGGAAATTCTGGATGTGCCGATAAATTATTTTATTGAAGAATTTTCGGAAAAAAACGAAACGGAAATAAAAGACAAAAACGTAAATTCGGAAATAAAACTGCTGAACGAAAAAAATAAATTTCTGGAAGAAAAAATAAAACGTATTGAAACGGAACTGGAACTGATAAAAATAAAGATTGAGAAAAATTAACCGTAAAAAGTTCCGGCGAATTTAGAGAAAAAAACCGACAACTTTTAAAACTCCGACAGTTCGGCAGATATGGAACCGACGGGAATTTTGGACTTCATTTTTACAGGCATTTTGTTTTCGTCGTCGGTAACCCAGACTTTCAACTTGCCTTTGGCTTTAAAAATTCCGGCATCTTCCCTGACAAACGGCTGAAGCACCAAACAGTCAAACTCGCCTGCGGGAACTTTCACTTTTTCTTTACTTAAAACTTTGGTTTTTAAAGGCCACGTATCTTTGCCCGAATGGGCTTCAAAAACATATTCTTTGCCGACTTCCAAATCAAGCGTTCTGAAAAAATATAAAGAAGAAATTACATCCTGCACCCAGCGGACGGTATCGCCGTATTTGAGAGTGCCGTCGTCATCCAAAGTGTATCTTTGATTTTTATGGTCAAAGTCAAGCTGTTCGTATTTCTTCCAACCGCCCTCGGAAATGTTAATTAAATATCTTAAGGAACATAAACTTTCAACATCCATCCAAGACTGGTTTCTGTCTCTGACTTTAAAAAATGCATCAAAAAAAGGAGCGGAGTTTGCCTCCGAATAAATGTGATATGCGGTTCTTCCGTTGACTTCTTCAAAGCCTCTTATTTCCAATGTGGCTTCGCCTACTTTAACAAACTTCCAATAAACATTAAAAATGAGGTTTTCTTTTTCGGGAAGATTTCCTTTCATTTTACGCCATTGGAAAGTTTCCGCAGAAAGGCCTGCGGTAAGAGAAAACAAAATGATTAAAACAAAAATTAAGAATTTTTTCATGATAAACCTTACCAAACTTTTCAACCATTCAACCTTTCAACTTCCAGAATAAAGTTCACGGCTTGGGATAAATTTTTTGCGACGGCAAGCGGTTTTTGTTTTTCGTCTTTTATTTTTTCTGCCTGCTTTCTGCCGTGGCCTGTAAGAACCAAAATACCTTTTCCCCCGAAATTATAACCGAAAAGATAATCTCTGATGCTGTCGCCTATCATATAAGAATTTTTCAAATCTATATTCAAATCTTTTGCCGCCTGAAACGCCATACCCGGTTTGGGCTTTCGGCAGCTGCATTCGTCACCCAAGTGCGGGCAGAAATAAACGCCGTCAACTTTTACGTTTAAACTTTTTAACATATCAACAAGCGTAGAATTTATTTTTTTTAATTTCGTTAATGTAAAAAATTTTCTTGCAATGCCGGACTGATTGGTTACGATAACTATTTTAAAACCGGCCTTGCGGATTTTGATTAAAGGCTTTTCTATATTTTTATAAAGTTTCAAATCCTTTTCGTCACTGAGATAATTTTTATCGTGGTTTATTGTTCCGTCTCTGTCAAGGAACAGGGCGGGCGAGGGAAAAGAATTATTTTTTGGCAATGACGTTTTTTGTTTTTTCATTTTTTTCAAATATTTTCAAATATATAATAAACAGCAAGATTGCTTCGTTGACACTCGCAATGACGGAAACGACGGGATACCGCATCGTAGTGCGGGATGACAACGACTGAACTGCGAGATCCCCGACAGAGGCATTCGGGGATGACAAACTT
>CAJOOL010000091.1 GCA_905236115.1 uncultured Endomicrobiia bacterium | reverse complement strand
TGTTTTTCAAAACCGTATTGAGGATACAGTTTGGCATATTCCTGCATAATATTATCTCTGGTAACTTTGGCAAGTATTGATGCACAGGCTATACAGGCACTTTTGGCATCGCCGGAAACTATAGTCTGCTGATTGTAACTGATACCGGGAATTTTTTGGTTACCGTCTACGATAACCAAACCGGGCACAACAGACAACTGTTCCAGAGCCTTTCTCATGGCGAAAAATGTGGCCTGCAAAATATTTATCGCATCAATAACACTATTATCCGCAACACCTATACCGTAAGAAACGGCTTTTTGTTTTATCTGTTCAAAAAGAACTTTTCGTTTTTTAGGGGTTAATTTTTTGGAATCGTTGACGTTTTCTATGACAATATCTTGAGGAAGAACTACGGCCGCCGCAACTACAGGCCCTGCCAAAGGACCACGCCCCGCCTCGTCAACACCGCAGACATTAAGAAAACCTTTATCGTAAAAAGTTTTATCAAAAAGAAAAATTTTCTTCTCCAAAAAAAATACCGAACAATCAATTATAGGAACGACAAAAAAGCTGCTCGGTATTTTTTAATATTTTAATACTTTAAAATCAGCGTTTACCAAAATCAGTTAGCTGCTGCGGTCTGTGCGGAAGCAGAAGCGGAAGCCGTCTGTTTGTTCTGCACTTCGGAAATTCTGGCAGCCTTACCGGACAAATCTCTTAAATAGTAAAGTTTTGCTCTTCTTACTTTACCTCTTCTGACAACTTCTATTTTGTCAATTCTGGGGGAATGAATAGGGAATATTCTTTCTACACCCACACCGAAAGAAACTTTTCTGACTGTAAATGTTTCGGTTAAGCCTGTTCCTCTTTTCTGAATAACAACGCCCTCAAAAGCCTGTATTCTTTCGTTTCCACCCTCAACAACCTTAAAAAAAACTTTTACGGTATCGCCGGATTTAAACTGAACTTTAATGTCTTTTTTTTGTGCTGCTTCTATTTGGTCAATAACTGACATTTTGCTACTCCTTATAATTAACTGCTTAATTAGCAATTATTAATTGTCATTTCAGCAGGTCAGGTCTTCTGGCTTTTGTTCTCTCATAAGCCTGCTGTTTACGCCATTTTTCTATTTCGGAGTGATTGCCCGATAACAACACTTCGGGAACACTCATATTTTTAAATTTTGCAGGTCTGGTATACTGAGGATAATCCAGCAGTCCGTTATAGAAAGAATCCTGTTCTACGGAAACTTTGTCCTGCACTACTCCGGGAAGCATTCTGGCGACACAATCCGTCAAGACCATAGCCGGAATTTCCCCGCCGGTAAGGACATAATCACCGATAGAAATTTCCTCGTCTACCCAGCTCAAAACCCTTTCATCCACACCCTCATAATGCCCGCACAGGATAACCAAATGCTCATATTTTGAAAGTGCTTTCACCTTATTCATATTTAATACGTTTCCCTGCGGACTCATATAAATAACATAAGGTTTTTTGTAAGGATTTTTGTATAAACAATTTTTCTTTCTGACGCCGATGCTTTTCAGCGTAAGGTATATCGGTTCCGCCTGCATCAGCATACCCGGACCGCCGCCGAAAGGCCTGTCGTCAACTTTTTTATGTTTATCTTTTGTAAAAGATCTTATATCTATACAATTTATGTCTAAAATTTTCTTCTCTCGTGCCTTAGCTAAAAGACTGCTTGTCAAAGGCCCGTCAAACATCTGCGGAAATATGGTTAAAATATCAATCTTCATAAACGTAATAACCGCAGAAATCATCCGCCGCAACAGCTACGGTTTGGTCAAGCTTAACTTTTGTTCCGTAAATATCCGCATACCCTTCGGGAAGATTAACGAAAATTTTCTTTTCCAAAACTTCAACTTTTAAGACGATGCTTTTCAAGGCCGGGATTAAAATCTCTTCATCTTCGGATTTTATCGTCCAGACGTCATTACTGCCGGTAGACATAACATCCGTCAAAAGCCCCAAAAAACTCCCGTCGCTGTCATAAACTTCAGAACCCAAAATATCGGCAACTTTCCACTTTGACACAGAAGAATTTCTTTCAAAATCCGTCATTTATTATTCTACGATTTCCAAAGTTGTTCTCTTATCAAGTTTTGCGGAAGCGGAATTAAGAACTATTCTGATAGCCTTTATAATTCTTCCCTCTTTACCGATAATTTTACCTCTGTCGCCTGCTGCTACTTTAAGCTCCAAAATGGTGGATTTCTCACCGATAACTTCGTTTACTTCTACCTGATCCGGATTATCTACCAAAGCTTTTGCTATATACATAATTAATTCTTTCATTTTTTCTCTCTCCAAAAATTATAAATTTAGTTTTTATTTTTTTTAAAATTTTACTGCTGTTTTACAGCGTTTAAACTGCCGAACTTACTTTACTGAGCCTGCTGAACTTCCTGTGCGGGCTGTTGTTTCTTAAGAAGACATTCAACCGTATCCGACGGCTTAGCTCCCGTCTTTAACCAGTAATCAACTCTGTCCTGTTTCAAAGATAATTTGTTTTCCTGCAATGCAGGGTCATACTGTCCCAAAATTTCAATAGGTTTACCATTTCTTTTGGCTCTTTGATCAATAGCGACCACTCTATAGTAAGCTTTTTTAGGTCTTCCTATTCTCTGCAGACGAATCCTCACACTCATTTGTGTTCTCCTTGTCAAAATTTTGCCTGTCCTGCCCGCGATACACCGCTGCGACTGCTGCGTCACAAGCAATCAAGCAATTAATCCGAATTATTTTATATATTTTTGGTTGATTTGTCAATAATATAAACGCCCAACCTTAAAGAAACATCAACTAGAACAATACACCGAGATTTAAAGCCACGGAAGCACTTGCGGGAATTTCGTTTCCGTCAACTTTTGTTGTTTTGCTGCTTATACCGCCTGCCAGCTCAAGACAGAAGCCCGTTCCGCAAAAACCTAAACCGGCAGTATATTCAAGAGCGGAATTTGAGTTTGCAATATTTTTGTTCAAACCTGCTCTTATCGGCATAGAAAATGCTCTTCTGTTTACAAGATTAAGCTCCACACCTAAAGAAAAATCCTGAGATTTAAACCCGCTTACCATGGTATCGTTTTTCACAACATCCACATCGGCCGCCACCGTCATCCAGTTCAACGGATTAATTGCAGCACCTGCTCTGTATTGTCTGTTGAGAGTATAGTTGCCGGAATTCCATTGAAGTCTGGGATCTGCCGTTACCGGTTTATCAGGCCTATCAAAAGAAGGATTGTTGATATTTTTTACAACAAAGCCTGCTCTGGGAGAGAACAAAATATCTTTCTCAAAAAATTTGCTTGCATCAAAAAGCACACCTAAATCTATACCGAAATTATTGGTGGATTTTCTCTCTTTAAAGGCATCATTTATGGTATCACCAATTTTATCATTCTTTTCCAGAACCATTATACCGGTTTCCGCCATTTGACCGTTAATAAACTTTAAGTTTCC
>CAJOOL010000090.1 GCA_905236115.1 uncultured Endomicrobiia bacterium | reverse complement strand
GAAAGAGGAAGCGGGGAACAGGGCAGTCGCCCTTTAGCCCCGGATAATATACAGATTTTTTGTAAAGCAAAAAATACCATAAACTTATCAGCTGATCAGCTCCTCAGCTTATCAGCTAAAAATATAACAAAAGGAGAAAAATTATGAAAAAACTAAAACAGATGTATAGATGTATGAAAGAATTGAAGTATGGAAACGGCAAAACGACTGGATGCCCGACAAAGACACTCGGGCATGACAGACAGTGTGGTTTCACTCTTGTTGAGTTGGTTATTGTTATCGCCATTGTCATTATTCTGTCGGTAATTTCAGTGCCGATTTATAGAGGATATGTAGATAAGGCAAAGTGGTCTGAGGGATATGCGTTATTGGGAACAATTCTTTCCGCTCAAAAAGCTTATTTTAGTGAACATGGAAATTTTTTGGTAAGACAACATACTAATGACTGGACTGTATATGAACCAATCTTTGGAATAGATGCTCGAGGTAACAAATATTTTACAACATTTTATGTTAGTGGGTTAAGTGATAGAGAACAATATTATTTTGATGCACAAACAAGAAAACCTGCAGATATACAAACTCCAGGAAAATATTCGTTGTTAATACAATGTAATATTACTAAAGGTGTTAGATTTTGTGAATATCCTGATGGACTTGATGTTTCTTGGTATTAATTTTATTGCGACAAAACAAAATATCAAAAGATTGTCATATTTTTACCTAAAAATTTACTGCAAAAAATAAACAAAACAAAAGGATTATAACATAGCGATAATCCTAAAAAACGAGGCGGACGGAAAATTTATTTTTCCCGTCCGCTTCAAAATTTTCTATTCCAAAATTCTAAATGATAACTGTTTTAACTATTTTTTTATTTTTGAAAAATTCTTTACGTTTTTGTTTCCGGATTTTTGTGCCGCATTGTTTTGAAAGTTTTTCGCGGCTTTAATTCCTGCAGTTTTTGCCGTTGAAGAAGAAATATTAACGTTGTTTTTTCCGTTTTTATTTCCTATTTTTTCTTTCTTTTTTGTTTCCATCTGCTTAAATTGGTCGTAAGTAAGTATGCTTCTTATCTGCACTTTTCCGTCAATACGAATTTTTTCTATACTGCCTTGAAGCTGCTGTATTTCCGCCGCCAAGCCGTTTACCGTATTGACATTATAATTTTCTTTCAACAGCTCGTCATTTATGGCTTTATTTTTTTCTTTTATTTGTTTTCTGATTTCCTTTATTTTTTCTTTGTTTGTTTTTCCCAAATCTTCTATTTTCTTTTTCTGTTCATCCGTTAAGTTAAGTTCTTTTGCAATCGTATCAAAACTTTTTTTATTTTTCTTTTCCATTTTAAACGGATGAGACATCCCGTTATTACCTGCATTCTGATTGGACGTTCCGGCAAATGCAACGCCTGCCGCAAATACTAAAGACATCAAACACGACAACAGCTTTTTCATTGTTTTCTCCTTGAAAATTTTTTTAAAATATACGAATATTAGACTGAATATTTTTTTAAAAGTTACACTTTTTATGTATTATTGAAAACAAATTGTCAACCTTTATTGTTTGTATAAAGTTGACAATATGTTTTTTATAATTTAAAATATCATTTTGAAATACACTTATGTAATAACAGAAAATTTTACAAAATTTTTCACCTAAGGAGAAAAAATATGTTAAAACATCTTACGGACAAAATTTTAAATGAAAATTACCGCATAACCAAACAGGAAGCTTTACTGCTTGTAAATGAAGATTTAAAAGAACTTTCTTTTTATGCCGAAAAAATAAAAGAAAAGTTCTGCGGTAAAAATTTTGATATTTGTTCCATAATCAACGGGAAAAGCGGTAAATGCAGCGAAAATTGCAAGTTCTGTGCCCAGTCCGCACATTATAAAACAAATATAAAAGAATATCCTTTGCAGGATACCGAAAGTATCCTTAAAGAAGCCGAATATAATGCCGGTAAAAAAGTTAAAAGGTTTGCCGTCGTTACTTCCGGCAGAGCATTAAACGGTGAAGAAATTGACAATATATGCACAACTTATAAGAAAATAAAAAGCAATTGCAAAATTAAATTATGTGCTTCCATGGGGCTGTTGTCTTACGAACAATTTTTGAAATTAAAGCAGTCGGGCGTTACAAGGTATCACTGTAATTTGGAAACTTCAAGGAGTTTTTTCCCGAACATCTGCACCACGCATACTTATGACGATAAAATAAATACCATAAAAACCGCTCAAAAAGCAGGCCTTGAAATTTGCAGCGGGGGAATATTCGGTCTCGGCGAAAATTTTTACGACAGAATTGATATGTTTTTTGATTTGGCCGAACTTAAAGTAAAATCTGTTCCGATAAATATTTTAAACCCGGTAAAAGGAACACCGTTTGAAAACAATAAAATTTTACCGCAGGAAGAAATAAACAAAACCGCAGCTTTGGCAAGATTTATTTTGCCTGATGTTTTTATCCGTCTTGCAGGCGGAAGAATATTGTTTAAAGATAAAGGCGTCTCCATGTTTTCCTGCGGAGCAAATGCGGTAATTACAGGCAATATGCTTACCACAAAGGGAAACCTTATTACCGAAGATTTAAAAATACTTGAAACCTTAGGTTACGCTTCTTTATAAGTAAAAAAAATATTTATTATTTTCCTGTGCCGGTTTCTACCTTGCCTATATCTTTACTTAAGTCTTGGGAAAGCGGAAGATTTTGGAACTTTTTTTCTTCGGTAAGTTTCATTGTAAAATTTGTTTTCTTACTTAATTGAACGGATAATTTTTTTGAAGAAAGTTCAAGCAAATGCCCTCCGTTTTTTCTGTCGGAAGTTATATAATGCAGGTGCCATCCGGGGGTGTTAAGTTTATCCATAAAACTCGGGCAGAATAAGCCGACGATTGTTCCTGTTTCGTTTTTCTTATCAAAGAAAGTCTGGTCGGTTTCCATTGCTTTTGCAAGCGGTTTATAAGGTTCTTTCTGTGCATATTCGCTTCTGTAAGTAACGGTGTCAAACGTTCCGTCTATTCTTACAAAATAGAACATATTTTTTCCTGTTTTATTAACAATCTCATTAAGTTTTTCCTGAAGATTTTTTATTGAACTTATATTTTTGAATTCTTTGCTTATATCGTTATGAAAAAAAGCTACCGTTGCATACGGAACGGTATAATCTTTTTCCGGTGTTAATACGGAACTATCATAAACTGCCTGATATACCACGCCGTCAAGCATAATAAGTTCACCGTTTACTTTTTCAAAACACCCTATGCCGATATCCCCGTTTGCTTTAAGTTCCCCGACGGTTGAGACAGGATAATAATATCCTTGCATAAGTGCCTGTAGTGTTGATACCTGAAACAATGTGTTTGTGTCGTTTTGTTGTGTCTGAAGAACTTGATTTTTGGCAGAATGCGATAAACTGCATCCGGATAAAGTAATGAACAATGCAAAGATAAAAATTAAATTTTTTAATTTCATATATTCTCCTTTTTTTATGAATTATACCATTTAATGTTAAAAATTTTCAAATTGCTTATTTAAATTTTTCAATTTATAATGTATAATATAATAAAAAATATTATCCGGCAGGGAAAAATAAATAAATGGTTATCAAAATAAATTTCACGGAAATTCCCAATATAAAACAAAAACCTCAAAACAGACAGGAATTATTCAATGTATGGGAAAAAACCGCCAAACAGGCGATAGAAAAAAGAGTTCGGCATTATTATGATGTTTTTAAAAACGGAACGGAAGAAGAAATTTTTGCCGAGCTTGCTTTCTGTTTGTTTACCCCGCAGTCAAAGGCGGTTTTATGCTGGAAAGCGGTAAATATTTTGGACGAAAAAAATCTCCTCATAAAAGGAACAGCAGATAAAATTGCCGAAAATATGACCGGGGTAAGATTTGCAAACAACAAGGCAAATTTTCTTGTTCAGGCAAGAGAAAAATTTCTGTCTAACGGGAAAATAAAAATAAAGGATTTTTTAAAATCTTTCAAAACTCCGCAGGATTTAAGAATGTGGATAATAAAAAATATTAAAGGTATCGGCTTTAAAGAAGCAGGACACTTTTTAAGAAATACAGGGCTTGGCGTTGACTTGGCAATACTTGACAGACATATATTGAGAAATTTAAAATTTTATAATGCCATAGAAGAAATTCCGCAGACGTTAACGCCGAAAAAATATTTGGAAACAGAAGAAAAAATGATAAAATTTTGTAATGATATAAAAATTCCTATGGCACACATGGATCTTCTGCTTTGGGCAATGCAGACCGGAGGAATATTTAAATAATTTATAATTTACAATTTATAATTGAGGCAAAATTCAATTTATGATTACCGGTAAAAAATTCTTTATTATTTTAGTTTTAATTTCGACAGTGCTTTTTATATTTACGGAATTAAGAGACTTTAATTCTTTTACGGAGGTTCAATACCGGCAGATAACGAATACGGGAATAGATTACAATGCGGTATCAATATTAACAAAAGATGTTTTCATTTTAAATCCGTCAAAAATAAATTACAACGGACAGGCAGATAAAATAGCCTTTGAACTTAAAAATCCGCGTTATATGAAAACGGCAGGTTATTGGATATCCAAATTAAAAAATCCGGATAAAATTATTTTGGATTCCCGGCAGATAAACAAACTCAATGAAAAATTTTTTAAACAAAAAAACAGCGGTATGATAAGAGTTGAAAAATATCCTCAGACCGTATCAAGAAGTTCATTAATAAAAATTTTTAAAAGCCGTCTGTCATGGTATAAAAATAAAAAATATTTTAACGAAAAAGCGGAATTGATTACGCCGGATTTTTGGACAAATTTATATGATGCCATAGACACCGGAGCAAAAGAAATAATACAGGTAAAATATGCTCTTGCAACCGAATACTGCGACGTAAGAATTTTCCCGTCTTATGAAAAAGTTCTGTCGGGAACATCATCCAAAGACATTGACAGATTTCAGGAAGAAAGTCTGGATATGGGAACGCCCGTTGCCGTTTTATGCAGGACAAAAGACAAGGCGTGGAGCTACGTTATGGCACCGACCGAAGAAGGCTGGGTGGAAACAAAAAATATTTCTTTTACAAATAAAGCAACTCTTATAGACTGGGTTAACAAACAAAACATTGTTGTGGTTACAAATTCCAAGGCGGATATTTTTGCGGACGCTCAAAGAACAAAATTTGTGGATTATGTCAGAATGGGAACGACATTTCCTTATTATGAAGAAAAGATAAAAAAATCTTATGCAATAAAAATTCCGACAAGAGGCAAAAACGGAAATTTAATTTTCAAGAAAGCTTTCATATCAAAAAATGATGTGAGTGCCGGTTATTTGGCTTATACTCAAAGAAACGTTTTAAATTTGGCTTTTAAACATCTCAATGCTCCTTACGGCTGGGGCGGTTCCGGCGGGGAACAGGATTGTTCCGGATATTTGGGACAAATTTTTAAATGTTTCGGTATAATGCTTCCGGAAACTTCCACCAATAAAATTCGCTGCGGTAAAGTTTTTGATGTAAAAAAATCGGGCACGGAAAAAGAAAAAAATAAATTGATATTAAAAAATGCTTCGCCTGCAATAAGTTTTTTGTATTTTCCGGGGCATATTATGCTGTATATAGGAACGGAAAATAATAAGCCTTATATCATACATGCAATATGGGGTTTAACATCTTACGACAGCCGAAACAACAAAACCTTAAATTACATCAACAGAGTGATAGTATCGGACTTAACCATCGGCGAAGAAGTGGCGGGAAACTCTCTGATAGACAGAGTTTCAAAATTAAATATAATAAAATAACGACAGAAAACGGCAATTTACAATTTACAACAACGACAGCTGAGGAGCTGAGAACGGCTGAAAAGGCATTGAAAAATAAAAGAAGCGGAAACTTTTTACGGTAACCGCCTCTTTTTGTTTCGGATTGTTGCTATGTGACAATCCTTTTGTTTTTTATTTGTTCTTTTAAAATTTTTAGTAGAAAGGTTTAGGATTTATTAGAAAACAAACTCGTCGGCAGCATAACCGTTTGAGTAAGCTCCTTTTGTAATATTGTACATCAATCTTATGAAATTTTTGCCTCTTACTTTTAAATCTGTGGGTATTGTTACATAAGAATTAAATGAAACTTTAGGATCTGTACTTCCTTCGCCGGAATTACAACTCGGAACAAATAAAGAAAAATATTTGTTGCCTCTGGTATCAATACCCAAAACAGGATCGTAGCTTGTAA
Source organism: uncultured Endomicrobiia bacterium (assembly GCA_905236115.1). Taxonomy (GTDB): domain Bacteria; phylum Elusimicrobiota; class Endomicrobiia; order Endomicrobiales; family Endomicrobiaceae; genus Ruminimicrobiellum. Next base: position 242 of record CAJOOL010000090.1, on the reverse strand, counting down.
AATCCGAATGTGTTATTCCTTGGTTTCTTTTGTAAAAATTACCATATTCGGAATAGTAAGATTTTTGAGCTGAAAGTATTGTTCCCATTAATGCGTAACCCTCGGAATACTTTGCTTTTTCTAAATAGCCTCTGTAAATAGGGATAGAAACTACCGACAGGATAATGACGATGGCGATAACAATAACCAACTCAACAAGAGTGAAACCACACTGTCTGTCATGCCCGAGTGTCTTTGTCGGG
>CAJOOL010000089.1 GCA_905236115.1 uncultured Endomicrobiia bacterium | reverse complement strand
ACGATGGTGTAGCCCAAAATTTGCTGTTTTTTCGCTATAACTATTGTCTATTAAAGAACATTTTTGTATAATCGCCGAGAGATAAAAGTTGTGTGAGATAATTTATCTTTTTACGAGCTATTGCTATGTTATAATTCGCTCGGCGTTATATTTTTTGTTTAAAAATCTAAAATTCTACACATATTATAAACAATTGTGTAGTAAAAGTCAAGATTTTTATTTTTGAGTTTTTTATTTTCAAAAAAAATGCCGGGCAGGGAGCAGTTCCTTAATGTCTGAAAATAAGCCGGGTGAAAAAATTAAAGAAGCCGTTAAAAAAACCGGATTAACCCAATATGAGTTTGAAAAAAAATTCGGCATCAGTGAAAATCTTGTCAGCAGGTGGATTAAAGGCGACAGAAATCCGTCAATAAGAAGTTTAAAGAAAATTTCAGAAGCGACAAACATTCCTTTGGATTATTTTCTGGATGATACGGAAGACAATTTGAAAAAAGATAATAAAAATATAAGTGAAAAGATAGATTTGATTTTACAAAAAGTTGAAATGCTTGAAGACGATATGAAAGAGATAAAGAAAAAAATATTTTCCGCTTGATTATAAATGCTTGCTAAAAATTTTTATTTTAGGTAAAATATACGGATACAGCAAATCGGGGTGTGGCGCAGGTGGCTAGCGCACTCCCTTGGGGTGGGAGAGGTCGCTGGTTCAAATCCAGTCGCCCCGATTTGAAAATAAGGTTTTGAAATTAAAGTTTTAAAGAACAAAATTTTATAAAAATTTAAGCGGACAGGACTTGTAATAATTTATAAATCCTATCCGCTTTTTTATTTTTTAAAAATTTTTAATTTTGTTTTTGTAACTTTAGGAAGCGGTTCCAATGCAACGAATTCAAAAGCAAAATCTTCTTTCAATCTTTTCCTTTATTTTCTGCTTCCAGGTTTAACGGGCTTGGAACCGTCTTTACATAAAGGACATTCTTCGGCTTTATAACTTTTTACTTCCAAGCTGAGCAGAGAAAAACGCGGAACGCCGAAATCAACTTTCCCGGCACTTCTGTCAACCAGAGAACATACGGCGGCAATTTCCGCACCGGACTGTTTTAAGCTTTCAATAACTTCCCTTGTGGAAAGACCCGTAGTGATAACATCTTCCACCACCAAAACTTTTTCACCTTTGGCAACGGAAAAACCTCTTCTTAAAGTGACTTTCCCGTCAACGCGTTCCGTAAATACCGCACGCACGCCGAAAGCCCTGCCCATCTCATGACCGATAATTACACCGCCCATTGCAGGCGAAACAACAACGTCTATATTTTTTACAACTGCGGAAATTTTTTCTTTTAAATTTTGTGCCAGAACCTGAGCAACTTCCGGATGCTGCAAAATCAATGCAGACTGAAAATAAGTGTCGGAATGCAAGCCGCTGGACAAAAGAAAATGACCGTTGAGCAAAGCATTATGTTTTTTAAAAAGTTCTTTCATTTCTTCCTGATTCATATTCTCCCCTGTTGATATTAAGGAAACGCCGGAATTAATAGGCACGAAATTAATCAGCGTTTCCTTAAATTAAGATTTTTTAAAAATTATTTTCTCAGCAAAGCCTGCACTTTCGTCGGCAGACCGAAAAGATTTATAAATCCTTCGGCATCTTTCTGATTATAAATATTGTCTTTATCAAATGTTGCAAGCTCTTCCCAATAAAGAGGATTTTTGGCTTTTCTGGAAACCACGGTCATATTGCCTTTATAAAGTTTTACCGTTACAGAACCGGTAACATATTTCTGCGTTACGTCAATAAATGCGTCAAGAGCTTCTCTTAAAGGATTGAACCACAGCCCGTTATAAGCAAGCTCTGCATATTTGTGTGCAAGCAATTCTTTATAATGTGCGGTATCTCTGTCAATGGTCATTGTCTCAAGTTCGTTATGTGCGAAATACAAAAGCGTTGCGGCGGGAGCTTCATAAACGCCTCTGGACTTCATACCGACAAGTCTGTTCTCTATAATATCAATTCTTCCTATACCGTTGGCACCGGCAACTTCATTAAGTTTTTTTACCAGAGAAACCGGCTCAAAAGTTTTTCCGTTAACCGCCGTGGGAATACCTTTGACAAAATCTATCTTTACATAAGTGGCTTTGTTGGGAGCGTCCTTTGCGGATACCGTCATTTGGAACATATCTTCATCCCATTCTTTTTCAGTATCTTCCAATACGCCGCCCTCATAAGAAATGTGCCAAAGATTGGCATCGGATGAGTAAGGCTTTGCTTTAGTTACGGGAACGGGAATTCCTCTTTTTTTGGCGTAGTCTATTGCATCGTTTCTGGACTTAATATCCCATATTCTCCAGGGAGCAATGATTTTGGCTTCCGGCATTAAGGCTTTAAATGCCAGCTCAAAACGAACCTGATCGTTGCCTTTTCCGGTCGCACCGTGACAGATGGCATCGGCTTTTTCTTTTTTGGCAATTTCAACAATTTTCTTGGCGATAACAGGCCTTGCGAGAGATGTCCCCAGCAGGTATCTGTTCTCATAAAGTGCATTTGCTTTTATGGCAGGGAAAATATAATCCGTTACAAATTCTTTCTTAGCGTCTATAACATAACATTTTGAAGCTCCGGTTCTTTTGGCTTTTTCTTTAAGCCCAACCACTTCTTTATCCTGTCCTACGTTTACGCAGCAGGCGATAACTTCGGCATTGTAAGTTTCCTTTATCCAAGATAAAATTATGGACGTATCCAGCCCGCCGGAATAAGCTACAACTACTTTTTTGATGTCTGACATTTTAATGCATCCCCCAATATTTTAATTGTTTTATCTATATCTTTTTTTGTTATTACATAAGGCGGCAAAAACCTTAACACGTTTCCCTGTGTGCAGTTTATCAACAGCCCTTTATCAATACAGAATTCTACAATATCTTTACCTGCAAAATCAAGCTCAACGCCGACAAGAAGCCCCAAAGCTCTGACATCTTTAATGCAGGAATATTTTTTCTGAAGTTCTTTCAGACCTTTAACAAAATATTTTGATTTATCGGAAATATCTTTCAGAAGTTTCGGCGTTATCAGTTTGAATACCGCCACAGCCGCTGCACAGGAAACGGGATTACCACCAAACGTGGAACCGTGGTCGCCGTAATTAAAAACTTCCGCAACTTTTTTATCCGCAACAACCGCACCCAGAGGAAGTCCGTTGGCTATGGATTTTGCCAGAGTAAAAATATCTGGTTTTATTCCGTAATGCTGCCAGGCAAACATTTTCCCCGTCCTTGCCATACCGCACTGTATTTCATCGCATATTAAAAGAAGATTTTTATCGTCGCAGAGCTTTCTTAAATCTTTAACAAACTGCTTATCTGCAATATTTATTCCGCCCTCGCCCTGCACAAGCTCTATCATAACGGCAACGGTTTTATTATTTATAAGTTCTTTAACGGAGTTGATATTATTGAATTGTGCAAAAACGAATTTTTCCTGTAACGGTTTAAAACTTGTGTGGAATTTTTCCTGTCCTGTTGCCGCAAGCGTGGCAAGAGTTCTTCCGTGGAAAGAATTTTTGAAAGCTATTATTTCATATCTTTTTGTTCCGTCTTTTGACGGATTATCACTGCCCCATTTTCTGGCAATTTTTATTGCACCCTCGTTTGCTTCCGCACCGGTATTGGCAAGAAAAACTCTTCCGTTTTTGAATGATTTTTCAAGGATGGCTTTTGCCGCTTCAACCTGCGGTTTGGAATAATAAACGTTGGAACAGTGAACGAATTTATCCAGCTGTTTTTTTACTGCGGAAATTACCGCTTTGTTTCCGTGGCCGAAAGAACAGACGCTGATGCCTGAAAAAAAGTCCAAATATTTTTTTCCGTTTTCATCCCAGACATACTGCCCTAAAGCTTTCTGCACGGAAACATTGTATCTTTTATAAGTCTTCATTAAATATTTATTTTCCTGCTGTTGTGTGTTCACTTTTAAATCCCCCCTAAAAAATATGATTAAGGAAATGCAGTATATTTTACAATATTATTAAAAAAATTTCATTGCATTTGCGTTGCCGGTTTCGTCATAAGCTGCAACGATAAGCACCGACATAGGATAAAGCCAAGTCTGCTATCCAAAATTTTTCCTCATATTGCCCCTCTTTTAAAATAATATTTGATTATTATATTATACAAACTTTTAGAAAAAATATACACAAAAAAATTTTTGCATTAATATTCTCTTTTTTTGTTATTCCTGAATAGATTTTATAATAGAAATAAATTTATCCTTTTTAGGAAATGCTGATTAATTCTGAATGAGCAAAGCCCGAAGCAGATTTTGCCTATAAAGAGGCGGTTGAACCGCTTCAAGCGGAACTTCGCAGGGATACCGGGCAATT
>CAJOOL010000088.1 GCA_905236115.1 uncultured Endomicrobiia bacterium | reverse complement strand
CTGAATAGAGGATAGTTGGGAAATCGTTTCCTGCTGGAGCGGAAATAACAACTTTCTTTGCACCTGCGTCAATATGTGCCTGAGCTTTTGCTTTAGATGTATAAAAACCCGTGCATTCCAAAACAACATCAACGCCGAGTTTCCCCCAAGGCAATTCGTTTGCTTTAGGCATTGCATAGATTGTAATTTCTTTTCCGTCAACAGTTATTGAACCGAATTCTTTAACCGTCTTTCCGTCTTCTGCCAATACTGCTTCTTTATAGGAAACGGTGTGTTTTGCTTCTTCACCGAATTTTCCGCAATATCCGCCCTGTGCAGAATCATACTTCAACAAGTGTGCCAACATTTTAGGACTGGTTAAATCGTTGATTGCAACAATTTCATATCCCTTTGCATCAAACATCTGTCTGAATGCCAATCTTCCGATTCTTCCGAATCCGTTAATTGCTACTTTTACTGACATTTTACTTCCCTCCGATAAAAATAATTATTTTTACGACCGTTTTTATATTAACTTTCCATATTAATCTTTTATATTAACTACATTAACAGCCTTAACCGGCCTTAACAGACTTAACAACCGAAAACCCCGCCGCGGTAAATATTATAAAAATATAAATTTATTGTCAAATTATTCTGTCCCGTTTGAGAAAGACGGCAAAATTTAGTAAAATACAATGTTATGAATAAAGAAATAACATCATCCACAAAACTTACCGGAATATTCGGCAGTCCCGTATCTCATTCTTTGTCGCCCGTAATGCACAATAATTGGTTTCAAAAAAATAATCCGGATTATGTTTATCTTGCTTTTGACGTTTCTCCGAAAGATTTACAATCCGCCGTCCAATCTTTAAAAGTTTTAAATATTGCAGGCGTTAATGTTACCGTTCCTCATAAAGTAAATATAATGAAATATTTGGATTTTATTGATAAAGATGCACAAAAAATCGGCAGCGTAAACACTATTGTAAATAAAAACGGAAAACTTTACGGTTCCAACACTGACTGGCAGGGATTTGCCGAAGATTTGAAACAAAAAAAAGTTGATTTGAAGAACAAAAATATTTTTGTTGTCGGTGCCGGCGGTGCCGCAAAAGCCGTTCTTTATGCGTTGGATATGTTGAAAGTAAAAAAAATATTTTTAACTTCCAGAACTTTAAAAAACGCCGAAGAAATTTCCAAAAAATATAAACGAATTTCCTGCATTGACATAAACAAAATTCCTCAGGATTTTCTGTGCGGAGTTGACTGTCTTATAAACTGTTCAACATGCGGTATGAAAAAAGAAGATAAGTTTCCTTTTGAAATAAAAAAGTTCAACAAAAATATTATTTTTTATGATATTATTTATAACAAGAATACGCCTTTTAAAAAGTTCGCTTTGAAAAATAAAATTAAATTTTTTTCCGGTGAGGGAATGCTCGTTTGCCAGGGAGCTGTATCCTTTGAAAAGTGGACGGGAATTTTTCCCGATACAAAAAACACTTTTAGTCTGATTAAAAAATTTATGAGGTAGTAAAAAATGCTGATATTAATATTGATTATACTTTTTGCGGTTTATCCTGCCGTTTTGTGGCTTTTCTGTCCGCATAATATTTATGCGTTTATTTTGATTTATTGTATTTCCGCATATCTTTTTTTTGAAATAAGACGTTATAAAAGAAAAAGAGAACTTGTCATCTTGGATAAAAGCATTATAAATGACGAGCGTATTACGGATATTTTGAACTCTAATTTATATTCGCTGTATGTCTTGCCGAGGTTTGTTATAAGCGATGTTGAAAAAGATATTAAAAAAACGAACAATAGACATCTTAAGTCCGTTTTAAGACAGGTAAGACATCACAGAAAAGTAATGGTTTGGTATAAAAATTATTTTAATATCAAAAACTGCGACTTGAAAATTATAAAACTTGCCAAATCTTTAAAAGCCAAAATTCTTACCGCCAATTTCAATCTTAAAAAAATGTCCGTAGTTCAGCATATAAATGTGGTTGATATAAATGATTTGTACGAGAGGCTTGTTCCGGCGATTGTTCCGGGAAGCAAACTTTCCGTTTTTTTAGTAAAAGAGGGAAGAGAAAAAAATCAGGCTATGGGTTTTTTAAATGACGGCACTACAGTGGTTGTTGACGAAGCCCAAAATTTTATCGGCAGGAAAACCGATATTTGCATAACATCCGTATTGAGAACATCCAACAGCAGAATGTTGTTCGGGAAAGTTGATTAGCCGTCACAAATCCTTTTTCATAAGTACGGCATTTTCACCGTTTTTGTAGTAGTTTTTTCTTGTGTTGTATTTTTCAAAGCCGAACTTTTTATACAGAGCCGCCGCTGCGGTGTTTTTTTCGCCCGTTTCCAAAAAAACCGTTTTTATATTTTTCTTCTCAAGTTCCTTTAAGGTTTCTTCCAGCAGAAACGTTGCAAATTTCCGTCCTTTAAATTCATTATCTATGACGATATTTAAAATTTCGGCTTCATCAAGAACACAATTGTATATAATAAAACCGGCCGGAATATTTCCGCAGTAAAGAATGTTAAAAAAAGAGTTTATGCCGATTTGCTCTGTTCGGCTTGGCTTGGCTTTGTTCAGCTCTGTTTTGTTCAGCTCGCCGGCAAACATTTTTTTATTCCAATAATATGCGGAACTTCTTTTGTTGATTTCATAAACGGTATCAATATCGTTCTGCAAACATTTTCTTATAGACAACATACGTATCATAATATCATTTTGAGGAAAATTTTTGAAGAGTTTTTATGGTGCGGTTTAACTG
>CAJOOL010000087.1 GCA_905236115.1 uncultured Endomicrobiia bacterium | reverse complement strand
GGGTGAAGGCTCAAACAGAGCAAGAAACTGGCAAAGATATGATTTAGGTGGAAAAGAGGCATTAAGTTTTGAAGAAGGTGTTGATTCTTATGTTCCTTATGCAGGTCATCTGCATGACGGTGTTTCAATGACATTAAGAAAAGTTACTCATACGATGTGCAACTGCGGAGAATTATCCATAGAACAGCTTCAAAAAAAAGCAAAGCTGACTCTAGTCAGCCAGACTACAATCAGCGAAGGTTCCGCACACGATGTTATAGTAAAAAATTCTTAAAATTGTGAACTGTAAATTATAAATTGTAGTTTACCGTTCTGTTCCTGCCGGATTCTTTAGCCTCATACAGAGCTTTGTCGGCATTATCTATCAGTTCGGCTGCTTTGGCATTCTCAATATATTTACAAATACCGATACTTACCGTAACTTTAAACTTTTTGTTGTTATCTTCAAATATTTTGTTTTCTGTTGTCTTTCTTATTTTTTCGGCAATTTCAAAAGCCGATTTTCTTGATATGGACGGCAGTATGGCTATAAATTCTTCTCCGCCGTATCTGCTGACAATATCACCTGACCTTACTGTTGAAGATATTATTTCGGCAATTTCTTTTAAAACTTTATCGCCAGTCAAATGTCCGTAGTTGTCATTAATTTTTTTAAAGAAATCAATATCCAGCATCATAAGATAAAAACCCGTATTGTATCTTTTAACTCTTTCTATTTCGGAATTCAGTTTTTCAATAAAATATCTTTTTAAGTAAAGCCCCGTCAATCCGTCAATTCTGGATTTTTCTTTAAGTTCAAAAAACAAAGCAATTCTTTTTGCGGACAGTTTTAAATTCGGGATAAATATATAGCCCTCTTCCAAATAAGTTTTGGAATATTCCGGTTCTACGACCATATATATACAGAAATCCCAGTTTACGCCTGCATTAACCGGCCATGCAACAATAGCTTTTTGTTCTATATCAAACAGAGATTTTAAAACAACGGGCTTTTTCATATTTTCGGTTTCGGGATTATTGTTTATCATTTTATACCATTGTCTTTTTTTATCTTCGTTAAGTCTGGAAAAAATCTGAAGCCTTGTAGTATTGTCTTTTATGTTTTTCAGCTTTCTGGTAATAAGGCAGTACTTAACACCCGGTCTTGATGATAAAATATTAAGCACCGTGTTGGCGATATTTTTCGGAGTGTAGATATTTTTATTTAAGTCTTTTGATATTATATAAAAATGAGTAATTCTTTCCAGCTTCTTTTCCAGCTTTTCTCTTTCGGCAATAAGGCTTTCTCTTTCGTTTGACAACTCTTCTTTATAAAATTTAAGTTCATCATTTTTTCTTTTTATGCTGTCGTTGATTTTCAGTTTGCCCTTGGCGGAAAACAGCAGCAATCCCGGCACGCATGATAAGTACACACCTTCTATTATGAATGTTTCATAAGATATCAAGCCGAAAGTAAAAGCGGATATTATTATACATGCCGAAGTGATAATAAGGAACAGCTTCATGTTGATATGTTCTATCAACAGCGATATGGGAAGAATCATAAGGATTAAAATGTATCTGCCGGAATCATTGTTGATTTGGTTATACAGGATAACAAAACATAAAAGTAAAAAAGATAATTTAAAAAATGATATGTTTTTATAGTTCATAAATTTTTATAAATACAGGTTCTGTTTCTGCCGGAATTTTTGGCCTCGTATAAAGCATTGTCGGCTTTTTGTATAAAATCCTGCACATTTTTTTCGTTATTAAATATTGTAAGGCCTATGCTTATCGTTTTTTTAATTCTTGTGGAAGTATAAACATCTACAGGTATTATAAAGTTTTTTTCTTCAACGATTTTTCTTATCTCTTCCAGTATTGCAAAACTTTCTTCCAATGATGTATGCAACATAAGCACGGCAAATTCTTCACCGCCGTATCTGGATAAAATATCTGTTACTCTGAATCTCTTTTTTAAAATTGATGCCAGCTGTTTTAAAAAATTATCTCCCGCCAAATGTCCGTAAGTATCGTTTACCTGTTTGAAAAAATCTATATCTATTATGGCAACGCTTATCGGAACCCTGCTGTTTTTTACTCTTTCAAATTCTTCTTTCAAACGTTCCGTAAAATAAGTTTTTGTATAAAGTCCAGTCAGTCCGTCCGTAATGGCAAGCACTTCTATCTGTTTCAATAAAATAGAGTTGTTTATAATCAGGCCGAAAATATTTGCCAGAATGGAAAGAAGTCTTAAATCATAGTCGTTAAAAGTTTCTTTTTCGTCCGTGGAATAACCTTTTATCGCTCCCCAGTAATTATTTTCTATCTCTATCGGCATAACTATCAAAGAGACGGTATTTTTATAATCTTTTTCAAAAAATCTTTTATCTTCTTTGGTATTTGTTATAAGAAGCGGTATTTTATTTAATCTTACGTGATTTACAAAAATATCTTTTGACGAAGTTCTTTTTATGACAAAATTTCCCTTAGCCATAAATTGTTTGGTCTGTTTTTCAATCAAACCGATAAACTCTTTTTCGTCCATATTTTCTTCAAGATTTTTTATCATTTCTTCCAGCTTCTGAAATGTTTTTATTTTCTGTGTTATTGCGTTGGATTTTTTTTCGTTTTCGGCAATGGATGACTGTATTAAAGTTATATCCCTGTCAAGTACTTCATTTTCCACATTTAATTTCATTTTTGAAGCAAGCC
>CAJOOL010000086.1 GCA_905236115.1 uncultured Endomicrobiia bacterium | reverse complement strand
GCCAAACCGAAATCATGTATCACTTCTCCGCCGAGGAAGAAAATTATCAAAGCAACAAAAATAACGGTTAAAGAAGTAATTATCGTTCTTCCCAAAACTTCATTAATACTTATGTTAATGGTATTGGCAAAAGTTTCTTTGGCAATAAGTCTTAAATTTTCTCTTATTCTGTCAAATAAAACGATAGTATCATTGATAGAATAACCGGCTATGGTTAAAAGTGCGGCAACAAGCGTCAAATCTATCTGTTTGCCCATTAAAACCATTAAACCGAAAGTTATAAACACATCGTGGATTAATGCCAAAACTCCGGAAACTCCCCACAATGCGGACTTAAATCTGAAAGCAACATAAACAATAATACCCAGAAAAACAAAACTGAAAGCATACATTGCCTGCTTGGTCAAATGTTTTCCTACGGCAGGACCGACATATTCAACTCTGTCGGTAGTTATTTTTGCATTCGGAAACTTCGCCTGTAAACTTGAAAGTATGGCTTTTGCCATTTCGTCCTGAGATTTTTCGTTCTTTTTGATTCTGACGATTATTCCGTTTTTGCCCGTAGACTGAAGCTCAAAAGCAATACCTTTATTTGCCGAAAGACCGTCTCTGACGGCATCCATTTTTATTTCTTTGTCAAAAGACATCTGCATTAAAATACCGCCGCTGAAATCTATGCCGTAGTTAGGTCCTTTAACAAAAATTGCAAAACAGCTTACAAGTATCAATATTATTGATATTGCAAAAGAAACATATCTTTTACCTATAAAATCTATTTTAGGTGTCTTAAAAAATTGCACGTTGTTTATCCTCCGATTATTAGTTTATTATAATTTTATTTTACTTAAGAAATTTTCTTTAAATAAGAAGTCGTATATCAGCTTGGTAACAACTACAGCAGTAAACATACTGATACACAAACCGATTGTTAAAGTAACGGCAAAACCTTTTATAGGTCCTGTTCCAAACTGAAACAAGAAAATAGCTGCTATCAATGTGGTTAAATTTGAATCAAAAATTGTTACAAAAGCTTTCTGATAACCGGCATCTACAGCTACTCTGGAAGTTTTACCGATATTTAATTCTTCTCTTATTCTTTCAAGAATGAGTACGTTTGCATCCACAGCCATTGCAAGAGTTAAAGCTATACCCGCTATACCGGGAAGAGTTAACGTAAACTGAAAATATGACATTATTCCCATAAGAATAAAAAGATTTAATATAAGAGCGACATCAGCAATAAGTCCTGAAAAACCATAATATATAAACATAAACAAAACCACAACAAAAACACCGATTAAAGCGGATTTGAAACCTTTATTGATAGAATCGTCTCCAAGGCTGGGACCTACGGTTCTTTCTTCTATGATTTTAACCGGAGCCGGCAACGCACCTGCTCTCAAAACCGTCGCAAGCAGTTTTGCATCATCTGCATTGAAGTTTCCTTCAATAATTGCTCTTCCGTCGGGAATTCTGGATCTTATAACGGGAGCGGACTGAACTACGCCGTCAAGCACAATAGCCAAGTTTCTGTCTATATTTGCACCGGTAACATCTGCAAAAAGTTTTCCGCCATCTTTGTTAAACTCCAACGAAACATGAGGATACCCGAAACCGCCTGTTGCAAGCTCAACTTTTGCATTTACAAGATAAGCACCGGTAAGAGAAGCATTTTTCAATAAATATACTCTGCTGTCTTCTTTGCTGTCGGCTATAAAATACCCTTCCGGAATTAATGCCTTTACATCAGGGTCATTTAAAGCTTCTTCAGCTTTGGATAAATCCTTTTCCCTCATTTTATCATTAATTTTATTTAAAGTTTCATTATCGGGGCTAACCAAACAGAATTCCAAAAGTGCAGTTTTACCGATAAGTTCCTTTGCTCTTGCAGGGTCTTTTATTCCGGGAAGCTGAACCACTATCCATCTGTCACCCTGTTTGGCAATCAAAGGCTCGGCAACACCGAACTGGTCAATTCTGTTTCTGATAACTTCCACGGCTCTGTCAACCGCATCCTTTATACTTACCTTTTCATCCAGCTTGGAACCGTCCACCTCCAGCAAAAGATGAGTTCCCCCTCTTAAATCCAATCCCAAATTTAAAGTTTTACCGAGAATGGGATCTTTGGATTTCTCCGCCTGCATTCTTTCGCTGTCGCTCATTGAATACCACTCAAAAGTAGGAAACAAAAAGTACCCCGAAAGAATAATCAACAACACCGTAATTACTGTTCTAAAACCTAGTTTGTTCATTAAAGTAATTTCCTCTCATTTATTATTAATTCAAACTTACAATTCAAAAATTCGGCAGCTTTCCTGCACATATTCATTCTTAACATAAATATTTCAAAATATTCTATAACCTGAGAAATTTTGGTATCTATATTTAAGTTAAGCGAAATTAATTTCTTATCTTTATCTACATTTAAAAATGCTTTGTTAACCGCAAAATTAACTCTGTCATGGATATCAAAATGTCCTATATCCAGATTACGGACTCTTGTTTTATGCACATCGGATTTATCGGCAATCATTAAAGCCGCAGCAACAGGATTTACCGGTTCGCCTATTTCTTCTTCATGATTTCCAACGGCGGAAACTATCAATGCTATTTCATCGGCCGTAAAACCAAGTGTTTTTAATACATACATGGAAATCAAAGCGGCAGATTGTCCGTGATCTTGCCTGTTTACGACATTGCCTATGTCATGGATATAACCCGCAACGGCGGCAAGTTCCTGAAGCCTTTTAGGATACTGAAGTGATTTCAATATATTTTCAGCGGTTGTCGAAACCAAACTTACATGCCTGTAACCATGCTCCGTATAACCTATAGCTCCCAGATAATCGTTGGCAGCCTGAATAAAAGTATTTACCGTTTCATTATTTTTTACATCTTTTAGAGTTAATTCGGAAAATGTAATCTCTTCAATATTCATTTATTTCTTCACTATCTCCGGAGTAACAACATCGTTTTTTGTAATAACACTTGAAATTGTAGATTTTATTATTTTTACACGAACATTATCGGAAATTTTAGCTTCTACGACATCCGCATTTACCGACACTACAGTAGCATACAATCCGCCGGATGTTATTATCTTATCATCTTTTTTTAAATCGTTTAACATTTTTTCATGTTCTTTTCTCTGTTTTTGCTGTGGTCTTATCAAAAAAAGATAAAAAAATATAAAAATAATAAGCAGAGGCATTAACCCGCCGAAAGCACTGCCCGCCTGGGCAGCATTAGCAGACGCATCGGCATAAGTATTTTGAACAAAAAGCATAAACGCCGTTACAAATAAAAAAAACTTCAAATTCATATATTACTCTCCTGATTTTGGTTTAGCCCAAAAGCCGAAAAATTTTCGGTATTTTTATTAACATAGATCCAGGATCAAGTCCGGGATGACACCGCAGAGCGGTTATTTTTTGGTTTTCGTTTGTCACTCCGTGCTTGACACGAAATCCAAATTATCGTTAAAACTTATCAGCTCAAAAAAAATATTACAT
>CAJOOL010000085.1 GCA_905236115.1 uncultured Endomicrobiia bacterium | reverse complement strand
CGTTCAATTCTAAATTGCCGTTTCCTCAAGCGGCATAAAGAAGTTGTTTAATGTTATCCGTGCCGGCAATATTTGTTTTTGCGGAATTTTTGATAATTGAAAATTCCGCCGGTGATACAGCCGGCAAAGTATCGGATGATGCCGTTTCGGTTTTAGAATTTCTGTCAAAAATAAAAGAAATTATAAACGAACCGAAAGTAAGTATCCCCATAGCTCCTGCAATTATAACATTGTGAGGCAGTCCTATAAAAAGAAGCCCCGTTATTGATATTTGCGAGATAAATCCCGTTATCATTGCAAACATACTTCTGAAAGCATTCCACCTTACCTGATTGCCGTTGTCCAATACTTTATACACGGCAGAATCCTCTGCAAGTTCCGCTGCTCCCTGCCAGAAATTCATAGCGGCAAAAATTAATATAAATGCTATCGGATGACCGGTTATTACAAACACGGCAAACAGTCCCGACATCATCATAAAAATAATATTTCTGATATGTTTGTTTTCTACAATAAATCGGACTTTGTCAATTAAGTTTGAAGCCAATCCGTGAATAATATCGGAAGCAAAATAAATTGCACCGAAAAATGCTATATTAAGCCCTGCCGCTTCAAGCGAAGTTTGGAAGAAAAATCCCAAAACGACAAAGAAAATATTATTTACTATAACATTGACTGCCGCAAAAGATAAAGCTCTTTTATCTTTTGACAAATTCATTAACGGTTCAAAGAAAATTAAAATTCTTTCTTTAAAAGTTTTTGTTTCTTTATGTTTTTCGGCTTTTACTTCTTTTTTATCTTTTTCGGTTTGCTTGATATTTTCGTCAATATTTTTTTTGTTTAGTTTTATGTTACGCGTAGACAAAAATGTTATAATCGTTAAAGATGTTATAACAATATCGGGAATAACGGCAATCCCCACCACAAAAACCCTGCTTATCAAAGCGGCAAGCAGCGAGCCGAACAGTGATGATAACGACATTGCAAACCAAAATAACGAACGGTTGGTTCCGTATATTTTATCAAAATATTTTTCTTTTCCCAGAGCTTCCAGCTGCTCATATAAGAAAGGTTTTAATGTCAGGCTCAAGGCTGCAACACCTATGGTCGGGAACACCTGTGCAATTACAAGCAGTACGGGCAGACCTGTTAAACCTGACAGTGCAAAAGATATTGTGCCGATAGTATGAATAATAAGCGAACCTGCTATTAAAACTTTTTTCGGTATTTTGTTTCCGGCAAAAGTTCCCATACCGGAAATAACAAAAGATATAAACGGAAGCACTGCAATAACTGCCGATATAAACGGCAGACTGAAACCGCTGGACTGCATAAATAACATTGCAAAAGATTCAAACAATTCCGATGCAAGCATAATTTGTATTACGGGGAAATGTCTGATATTTCTTTCTATTTTTTTTATTGTTTTTTTATCAAGTTCTATGTCTTTTTCGCCGTCTTCTTTTGTATATTTGAATGTAAATACCGTTTTGAAATTGTTAAAGAAATCTCTGATTTTTAACAACAAACCTTTCGGACTGAATTTATTTTGTTTTAATACGAAATTTTCAATATCGTTACTGTCGTCCGTCTGCGGTTGTTTGTTTGTTTCTGAAAAAACCGCTTCTGTCATATCGGCTTCTTTTTCTGCTTCTGCTTCGGTTTTAGTTTTATCGGTATCGGTTTCGGCATTTTCGTTTTCGGCTGTTGCTTCCTTATAATTTCTCGCCCAGAAATTTATGGTTTTAATAATCTGCTTATCGGTAAGTTTTTGTTCTTTAAGAACTTCTATCCAAGATATTAAAAATTCTCTTATCTTAAAATTTTTTTCATTAAGTCCCTGTTCCGTCAACATCGCTGCCAAAGGCGTATCCGCCACAGCATTATAAAAAGCGGCTGTATCCGTCATTACTTTATTATATGTTTCATAACTGCCTTTATCCTGAGAGCCCGGCAATACGGCCGCATATTTAATATTCTTTCCATTCAAAATAACGGTTATGTCTTTATGAAATCCTCCGATAACCAAAATGTTTACGGAATTTTTTTTGATGTTCTTTAAGACATTTTCAACAAAAATATCATTTCTTTTTAAATTGTTGTCATAATAGGATTTTAAATCTTTATTATTTAAAATGTTTATTACATTTTGGCTGTCGGAAAGTAAATTTCTGTTTAATAAAATATTTTGAAATTCCTGCATATTATATAAAAGCCTGTTGAAACTTTCGCTGTCGCATCTTAACAAACAAAATCTTTTTATTAATATTAAATATTCATAAAGGCAAATTAAGTCTTTTGAAAAATCCGCAGTAAAAAATTTTTTTACGGCATTATCGTATAAAGAATTTTTTTCTTTCAAAAAATTTTTAACGTTGAAATCTTTTAGGAATAAATTTTTATTTTGTAAATTTTCAATGTATTCATATTCGTTCAGCTGTTTATCGGAAAGAAATTGTTTTGTATTATTATACAGCAGAATAAGGTTCGGCAGGATGTTTTGTCCAATGTTTTGATTGGCTGTATTTTCTTTAATTTTATTTAAAAGTTTTATATATATTGAAGCGGGAAGTTTAATCTGTGCCGTATTTAATAAATTTTGAAAATCTTTTTTCGCATCTTTAACGGGCGTAAAATTATATTCTTTTATTTTTAGATATTTATAAACCTGCGGATAATCCCGCAAAATATTGATATTGTATTTTTCAAATAAAGCATATATTTTTTTTAAATCTTTTTCCGTATATTTGATACCGCCGAAAAATATCTTTTCAAAAAATTTCATATCTTCGTTATAAACATATTTCTTTGTTTTGTTTAAATCTTTAAAAGATTTTTTTATGATTTTTAAAAAGTTATTTTGTTTATTTAAAATATCTGCATACTGTTTTACGGTTTCTTTGTATAAATCAAAATTTTCTATACCGTATAAATTATCTTTTTTTGATAAATAAGAAAAATATTCCGTTCCGCTTAAAAGTTCTTTGTTCAACATTTTATTAAAAATTTTTTCTTTTATTTTTAAGTCGGAAGATATATTTTGTAACGGTGAAATATTTATTTTGCCTAAAGGGGCTCCTTCAACAAAAATCTTATCTATATCAAAAAAAGAATTGTAATGTTTTATTATTGAATAAATATTTTTCTGCACTTCGGCATTGCCGTGCCTGTCGTATATTAAAATCAAATTCGGTTTTTCGTTATCCGTTATATTGGTTTCAAAAATTCTGCCGTTATGTTCCGGAATATTGTTGATAATGCTTAGATAATCCGTATCTGGTTTTAAAAAATTTTGAAAATTTTCGGCAATATTGGCCGCAGTAACATTTTGCGGGATTAATGTTATTATCAAAAAACACAGTATTAAAAAGTGAATTAAAATCTGCCTGAAAATGAACATACTAAAATATATCAAAAATAATTTTTAGTTAAACAAAAAATAATTAGCCATATCTTTAAAAGTTTTGTAAGTCTAACAAATTATTTTTTAATTGTCAATATCCGATACATTAAATAGTTCTCAGCTCAGCGGGCAAAGTCCGCGGCTCAGCTGAAAATCACTTCGCTATTTTTCAGATTTTTGCAATTTATTAATTTAAATTATAAAATGTCAGAATATAAAAATATTTGTACACAGATTATAGAGGAAAAAAATGAAAAAATATTTAAAGATACTTATTGCTCCTTTGGGGATAATTATATTTTTGGTTGCCATAATGCTGTTAAGCAACGAAATGAAAAACTACAGCTATCAGCAGATTTTGGACACGCTTAAAGCCATACCGTCATTAAAAATAACTTTCGCATTAATTCTGGCACTTTCGTATTATTTGATTTTGGGCGGTTACGATGTGGTCGCTTTCAAATACATCAATGTTCCGCTGAAATTTAAAAATGTGGTTTTTACATGTTTTATCAGCAATGCACTCGGCAACAATACAGGCTATTCAATGCTTTTCGGCGGATCAATAAGATACCGTCTCTATTCCCTTTATAACGTATCAATGTTAAACGTTACGAAAGTTTTGTTTTTTTCATCGGCGACAATATGGTTTGGGCTGCTTATTATCGGCGGGATAGTTTTTACATTTTTTCCGGTGGATTTCGGCAGCAGTAAATTCTTCTTTCATTCTTCGCAGCCTTTGGGAATTTTGTTTTTAACTTTTGTTACCGTATATACTTTATTAAGTTTGTTCAAGTCCAAACCGATAAAAATATTCAACAAATTTGTAATAACTTTTCCGAATATCAAAATCACTTTATGGCAGATGCTGCTTGCCACGGCAGATTGGGTGATAGCTTCCTGCACGCTGTTTGTTCTGCTTCCTGCGGGGGAAATTTCTTACATTACTTTATTACAGATATTTCTTGTAGCACAGATGCTGGGCATACTCAGTCAGGTTCCCGGCGGTATGGGAGTGTTTGAAACCGCCATAGTTATGATGCTGCCGGAAGCGACCGAAAGTTCTTACGTTATGGGAGCACTCCTTGCCTACAGAGCGATATTTTATTTTTTCCCTTTGTCTATAGCACTTTTGCTTCTTGCCAGCCACGAATTTTTCAGAGCGAAAAAAAGATTTAAAATCCTTGCCAGATTTTACGGCAGAAGAATGTCTTCGCTTATTCCTCAGGCATTATCCGTCAGTATATTTATCAGCGGAACGATAATTTTATTTTCCGGCGTGACGGATGTTTCTTCTTCAATAATAAAAATACTCGTTGATTATATTCCCGTATATATTTTGGACTTTTTGCATTTTGCCGCAAGCGTGGCAGGTATTGTGCTGCTGTTCGTTTCCAGAGGACTTTTGCTGAGAATAAAAAAAGCATATTCTATAGCCGTTTTTCTGCTGGCGGTTTTGTTTCCGCTGGCACTTATAAACGGTTACGGTTATGAAAAAATAGTGTTCCTTTTGGTAATGCTGTCTTTGCTTATTCCGTCAAAAAAATATTTTTACAGACCGTTAAGTTTGGTGGCCGTGAAACTTAATGTATTTTGGTTCTCGTTGATATCGGCCGTATTTATTACTTCCGCATGGCTGAGCTTTTTCGTCTACAGACCTAATATTTATTCCTGGTCGGAATTTTTTACCGGTCTTTTCAGTGCCGGCGATTGGGGAAGATCTTTAAGAATTTGTATCGGTATGCTGATAACGATAGCGGTTGTTATAATATCGGAATTATGGAAAAGATACAGATATAAACAAGCCAATATTGATTTGGAAAATATCAAAAAAATTGCCGCCAAATCAAAATATGTTTACGGTAATTATGCTTTTGAAAACAGAAATATTTTTGATATGAATACGGATGCTTTTATGATGTATTCTCTGATAAATAACAGTGCCGTGGTTTTCGGCGACCCTGTCGGCAATAACAAGTCCGCAGGCGAACTTATCTGGGATTTTAAAGAAATGACAGATTTAAAAAGCATTAATCCGATTTTTGTTTATTTGGGCTATAAAAACTTGAAGTTTTACGACGATATCGGTTTGGATATTGCGTCTTTCGGTGTGGATGCAAATGTTGATTTAGGTAAATTTTCTGCCGACATGCCGTCCGTTTACGACATAAAAATGCTGTCGGATAAACTTGAAAAAGACGGTTACAATTTTGAAATAATTGATAAAGCCGAATTTGAAAAAAATAAAAAATATATCGGGTTTATAGATTATCAATGGGAAAAAGATTTCGGCGGATTAAAAAATAAGATGTTTGATGTTTCTTTAAATGCTGCCGACAAATATATAGTGATAAAAAAAGATAATTTCATTTCGGCATATTCGTATCTTCTTACGGCGAAAAATAAATATGAAACTTTTGTTTCCAATGTGCGTTATACCGCCGACTGCGACGAAAATATTTTAAAATATATTCTTTTTAAAGCTGTTTGTTATGCAAAAGAAGCAGGTTATAAATGGTTCAATTTAGGTTTAACGCCGGCAGTTGACGAAAGTGTTATTATTGACGAGAATTTTACAAAAAGAGCCAAGATTTTTGTTTTTGCCGAACACTTTAAATACGATATGAACGCACTGAGAGAATTTAAAAGTAAGTTCAACCCCGTCTGGAAAAAGAAATATATTGCATTCTATTCCGGTAAACAGATGATATACTTTCTGAAAGATTTCTTGTATATTTATTCTTGAAAGATTTGGAGAAGAGGAAGAATTTCTTTATATAATTATATAATTCGTTCCAAACATTCAATCATATACAGAGGAACGTCGTATAAATTTTCCGTCTTTTTATAATCGGCAAGAGATGTTCTGACGGAAATTTCCGGTTTGAAATTTTCTTTATACACCTGCAAACTCTTTGCCTTAAGATTTATTCCTGCTTTCACTTCCAAAGGAACGATTTTCCCTTTATGCTGAATTAAAAAATCTATTTCGGCTTCGCCTCTTTCCGCCGACCAGTAATAAACACTTTTATTATTTGCAGCTTTTAACTGCTGAAGGACATACTGCTCGCATAAAGAACCTTTAAATTCTTCAAAAATGGAATTCTGTTCAAGTATTGTTTCCGCATCAAGTTCCGATAAAGCACACAGCAAACCGACATCCGACAAAAACAATTTAAAACTTCCTATATCCGTATATGCTTTTAACGGCGGGCTCGGTTTTTTTACTCTGAAAACTTCATATATTAAACCGCAGTCGCTCAACCAATAAAGAGAATTTTCGTATTCTTTAGCTCTTGCACCCTGTTTTATAACACCGTATATGAATTTTTTATTTTCTTTGGCAAATTGTGCGGGAATATTATTCCAAAGCATTCTTGTTTTAGCTATATCCGATGTCGGTAAATGTTTGGAAAAATCTTTTTCGTAAGTTTCCAATATTTTATTCTGTATATTTCTGGCTTTGGAAAAATCTTTATCGTTAACAAAACTTTGAACAACTTCGGGCATACCGCCTATATAAAAATAATTTTTTAAAAATCTTATATACTCGTCTTTAAAATTTTTTATGGAAGCAAAATTTAAATCGTTTATTAAATCCACAAATCTTTTTTCGCCGACAGCTTCCAAAAATTCCATAAAAGAAAGAGGATATATATTTAAAAAGTCCACTTTTCCCGCAGGGAAAGAAGACTGTTGATGTAATGTTATCCCCAACAAACTGCCTGCACAAACTATATGATATTGCGGAGCATTTTCATAAAAATATTTTAATGCGGTTAAAGCATTAGGACATTCCTGTATTTCATCCAAAATTATTAATGTTTTGTCCTGTTCAATTTTTACTTTTGTATAAACCGACAAATTTTCTATAATTCTTTCTACATTATAATCTTGCGAAAAGATGTCGTGAACTTTTCTGTTTTTCGTATTATCAAAAGATACGTATGCCGTGTTTTTATACCGTGTTTTGCCGAATTCTTTCATAAGCCAGGTTTTACCGACCTGTCTGGCACCCTCAAGAATTAACGGTTTTCTGTTTTTGCTGTTTTTCCAAGATGCTAAATCATTTAATGCTTTTCTGTTCATATTGTTCCCTTAAACATTGTGTAATATATGGTATTATAACATATTTTTACATTTTTTCAAACGAAAAAGTGTATAGATATAACATTTTTTCA
The DNA here is from genome assembly GCA_905236115.1 of uncultured Endomicrobiia bacterium. Classification (GTDB taxonomy): domain Bacteria; phylum Elusimicrobiota; class Endomicrobiia; order Endomicrobiales; family Endomicrobiaceae; genus Ruminimicrobiellum. The sequence goes on along the minus strand of CAJOOL010000085.1, from coordinate 796 downwards.
TACGAAAAAGTGTAAAAATATGCAACTGAAAGCACAAAAACGGCAATTTAGAATTTATAATTGAACGACAGGTAAGACAGTTGAAAACGACGGCTGAGAGTCTGATGGTTGAGAGCTTAGGGAAATTGAAAAGTTGGATAGTGTAATAGTTTAAACAGGAAACGAACAGAAGAAAATTTTTAAAAAAATTCCTCTGCTCGTTTTTTTGCTTAGGTCAATGCTATGTTTTGACCTTTTTTTGTAAATTTTTAAGTAAAAAAGTAGTAATATTTTGATATAAAAACTAAAATTTAATTTTAATTATCAGACCATTCATAAAAAGTACTACATCCTGTGGTAATGTTATAGTTAATAAATAGTCTTCTTTTATATGGTGTTTGTAATTCTTTCGGTTTATAAACAGAAGCTGCAAAAGAATATGGTTCATCTCCTCCATTTGCTTGAAAATTAGTAACATATTTATTACCTCTGGCATCTATTCCTAAAACTGCATTATAAGAGGTCATCTGTCCACCATCATAGATACTTAAAAAATTCCCATATTCGCTATAATAGGCTTTTTGTGCTGAAAGTATACTTCCTAACAGTGCATAGGCTTCAGACATTTTAGCCTTGTCTACATAACCTCTGTAAATCGGAACCGATATTACCGACAAAATGATGACAATGGCAATAACGATAACCAGCTCAACGAGAGTGAAACCACGCCGTCTGTCATGCCCGAGTGTCTTTGTCGGGCATCCCGTCGTTTTGCCGTTTCCAGACATCCATTCTTCCATACATCTATACATCTGTT
>CAJOOL010000084.1 GCA_905236115.1 uncultured Endomicrobiia bacterium | reverse complement strand
ATAGACATACTTCCTCTTTGTTCAATATATTTCAAGTTATAACCTGCCGTTTTAACCTTTCAACTATTCAACTCTTCAACTTCTCAGCCATCATCCTCTTCGCATTCACTATGCTTTTTGCTCCGTCGGCCAGCACTTTATCCGCCAGTTCTTTAGCCGTATTTACCGCCTTGCTTGAAAATACAGCGGAAAGAACCATTGGCAGATTGACGCCTGTCAGTATTTCAATATTAAACTTTTTTATCAACAGCATTGCCGCATTGCACGGTGTTCCGCCGAGCATATCCGTTAAAACCAGTGTTCCCTGCTCGTTATTTATTTTTTCCAGCACCGCACTTACTTTGGTCTGCAGGCTTTGAAGATTTTCATTTCTTGCATCCTGTTCAATGGAAAACAAATTATTCTGTTTTCCCGCAACGGCTTCCGCTGTATTTATAAGTTCTTTGGTTAAATTACAGTGCGATATTATTAAAATATTTATCATTTCACATTGCTCCTTAAAAACCGCAGTATTGTTTCCGACAGTTTTTTAAAATCGTGATGTGCATACATATTTTTTGAAACCAAATCTTTTTTTATAATTTTTATATTTTTGTTTTTTATTGTATCTATTTTTACGGGAACGGAATTTTCTTTTCTGTATCTTTTTATAATTTCATCAGGTATTTTTCCGTTGTTTACGATTACGGCATCCAATATATTTTCATAAGAATGTTTTACTATGGCATTTATATGGTCGCTTAACGTAAAATTTGTCGTTTCGCCGTCTTGAGTCATTATATTTGATATATAAATTTTTAAAGCCTTTGATTTTTTTAAAGCGTCAACCACACCGTCAAACAAAAGATTGACTATTACCGAAGTATACAGCGACCCCGGGCCGAAAATAACGCAGTCGGCCTCAAGTACGGATTTAATAACTTCGCCAGAAACTTTCGCGTTTTTCGGTTCTATTTCCACGCTGTCAATGGCATATTTGCTTTTTGAAATTTTAGTTTCGCCGGCAACTTTTTTACCGTCTATAAGAGTGGCTTTCAGCTTAACATTATCCGGCGATACGGGAAGAACTTTTCCTTTTATCGCCAAAACATCGCTTGCATTAAGTATGGCTTTGTCAAATCCTCCGGATACTTCCGTCAATGCCGTCAGAAATAAATTGCCGAAAGAGTGATTTGACAGTCCGCCTTTTTTCGGAAATCTGTATTGAAAAAGTTTCGTTATTAAATTCTCTTCTTCGGAAAGAGCAACAAGACATTTCCTTATATCACCCGGCGGAAGAACCCCCAGTTCTTTTCTGAGCTTTCCGGAACTTCCCCCGTCGTCGGAAACCGTCACAACGGCGGTAATATCAAAATCGTAAACTTTCAAGCCTCTTAACAAAGTAGAAAGTCCCGTTCCACCGCCTATTGCCGTAATTTTATATCTTTTTTTCTTTTTATCCTGCACGCAGAATATCCCTGTGATACAGCTTTACTTTATATTTGTTTTCGGTAAAAAATTTCGCCAGTTTCTCGGCGGTTGCAACGGAGCGGTGTCTTCCTCCCGTGCAGCCCACGGCAACGGTCAACTGGCTTTTACCCTCTTTTATATATCCCGGCAGTAAAGATTTCAAAAGTTCGGAAATTTTATTAAAAAAAGGTTTATATTCTTTCTGTTTTTCTATGTATTTTACCACTTCGCTGTCTTTGCCTGTTTTGGTTTTTAGCCCGGAAACATAGTTTGGGTTAGGAATGAAACGAACATCAAAAACGATATCGGCCTCGGCTGCAATTCCGTATTTAAAACCGAAAGACATTATTGACAAAAGCAGCTGTCTTTTATCGGCACTTATACCTATAAGCCCCGCAAGCGTATTTTTCAGCTCGCCGATTGTCATATTGGTGGTATCTATCTCCTGATTTGCGGTCTTTCGGACTACTTCCATCATTTTTCTTTCGGCGGCAATTCCGTCTTTTACCAGCAGCCCCAGCGGATGTCTTCTTCTTGTTTCCGAATATCTTTTCAATATGGTCATATCGTCGGCGTTCAAGAAAAAAACTTCATTTTTGATTTTTTCTTTCTTCAGCACAGACAGAATTTCCGTGATTTTATTGATGTTTTTTCCGGCACGCACATCTATGCTTAAAGCCACGTTTTTATATTCGTTTCTGTTGTTT
>CAJOOL010000083.1 GCA_905236115.1 uncultured Endomicrobiia bacterium | reverse complement strand
GGTGGATGGCGGAACTGGCAGACGCACAGGACTTAAAATCCTGAGGCTCGCAAGAGCCGTGAGGGTTCAATTCCCTCTCTACCCATACTTTTTATTTTCGGGAGTAAAAGTAAAAAATGTCAAAGAGAGAAAGTATTTTAGCGGATTTTTCTACCATAGAAAAAAATCTGCCGACATACACTTTAAAAAATAAGGGAATTATTGCGATACCAATAGACAAAATTATCGGCAGTTTGGGAAGATACCTTGATTTTTCCGAAACGCTTCTGCCCAAAAGAAGCGACGGAAGCTCAAGATATGAACATATTAAAAATTTAATGGAAAAGGGTGTAAACTTAGCTCCTATACAAGTGTATCAGATATTGGACAGCTATTTTATTATAGACGGGCATCACAGAGTTTCCGTAGCAAAAAATGAATTTAAAGCAAAGTATATTGATGCCGATGTTATGGAAGTAAAATTTGATTTTGAACTTTCAAAAGATAAAAATTATATTTTTGATTCCGAAAGCACCAAAAAATTTTTGATAAAGCTGGAAGAAAATGCTTTTGAAAAAGAAACATTATTAAATAATGATATTTTGATATATCCGATAAAAGTTACCGAGTTAAAAAGTTATGCTATTTTAAATCAGGAAATTTTGGATTTCAAACAGAATTTTAATGACGGCGAACTTTTGGAAAAATCCATAATGTTTGTTTCGTATAAATGGTATGCCGAAAGGTTTCTTCCTGCGGTAAAACTGATTAAACAGGAAAAAATTTTATCTAAATTTTCAAAAAGAACTTATACGGATTTATATGTTTGGATACAGAAACACAAATATTTTTTAAGCCAGCAGGCAGGACATGACGTAGGCTTTGATTTTACCGCTCATGACTTTATGGAAAAATATAAAGATAAAAAATTTCCGGATATTATTCCGTCCGTTTTTACTGATATTATGAAAATTCTTGTCAGAAGATAATTTTGTAAAAAAATTTTAAGGGTAATTTATGAAAATTCTTGCGGTATCGGATAAAGAAGATACAAAATTTCAAGATTACATTTTAAAAAATATTGAAGCGTTGAAGCATGTAGATTTTGTTTTATCCTGCGGAGACTTATCAAAAAATTATCTGGAGTTTGTTGTTGACAGTGTTCGGAAACCATTCTTTTTTGTTGAGGGCAATCATCCTACAGGAAATAAAGAAAGAGATTTAACAAATTACTATTTTGACAAAGTTGTAGATAAATTTTATAATAACGAAAAACATTTCAGTTTCGGCGGTATAAACTTACATTCCAGAGTTGAAGTTTTTAAAGATTATATCCTTGTCGGTTTTGAGGGTTGTATGCGGTATAATCCCGGCGAACATCAATATACCGAAAAAGAAATGGCAAGGTTTGTCAGAAAAGTTTCAAAAAAAATCAGAATACGGCAGATAAAAGATTCGTTGTTCGCAAGAAAGAAGAAAAAAATTATAGTTGTATCGCATGCTCCTATCCTAGGAGTCCACGACAAGGGGGATGTGTGCCACAGCGGGTATAAGTGCTTCAGGAAGTTTCTGGCAAGATTTAATCCCGAGGTGTGGTTTCACGGGCATGTGCATTTTGAGGGGCAGCAGAGCGAACAGATAAGCCGTGTCGGCGAAACGACTGTGATAAACGTTTACGGTGTGCATAGCGTAGAGATAGTTAACGGGAAAATAAAAACGGTGTCAAATGCGAAGCTGATGAAAGGGCTTTTGAATAAAACGGCATGATAATGAAGAAAATAAATAAAAGAGGAAAATAAATGATAAAAAGAATAATAACGGTTTTGATATTGATGTTTGTTTTAAGCGGTTTATATGCACAGGTGCCCAATGAAATAACATACAACGGGAAGATAAAAAGTTATCGGCAAGAGGTAAACGGACAAAAAGAAATAAAATTTAGGATATATCCGACAAAGACCGATGGAACAGCGGCTTGGGAGTCGGGTACCAAAACGGTACAGGTGTCAAGCGGTGTATTTAGTATAGTATTAAGTCCTACGGTGGACTGGCGGAATAAAGATTATTACATAGAAATGGAAGTGGAAAATAAGAAACTGAGTCCAAGACAGAAGCTGACGGCGATGCC
>CAJOOL010000082.1 GCA_905236115.1 uncultured Endomicrobiia bacterium | reverse complement strand
TAAGCCCTGCCACGGGTAAACTTGCCGAAGTCGGCGAGGCTGTCGGTGTTGTTGCTGCTCAGTCTATCGGTGAGCCGGGTACGCAGCTTACATTGAGAACGTTCCACATCGGCGGTGCCGCAAGTACCGTTACGCAGAAGTCCGAAATTTATGCGGAAAAAGACGGAACCGTAGATTTCTATAATTTAAAATCCATCAGAAACAGAGACGGCGATATATTGGTAGTCAACAGAAATACCGAGCTTGTATTCACGGAAAATTCTCCAAGAAGAAGACAGGTTCATAAGATACCTTACGGTGCCGTAATTAAAGTTAAAGACGGTCAGGAAATTACTTTGAAAGACGGCAAGCATGTTCTTCTTGCAAAATGGGACCCGCATTCAAAGTCCATTATTTCCGAATACGACGGTAAATTGAGATATGTAGATATTAAAGACGGTGTTACTTTACAGAAAGAAAAGTCCAAAATTACCGGTCAGATTGAACGTGTAATTATTGAAGACAGAACAAGAAAGAACAGACCTAAACTGGTTATTGAAAAAGACGGCAAGACGGTAGTTGAGTATCCTTTGACCATAGGAACCACCCTTATTGCACCTAACGGGGCAGCAGTTAAAATGGGTGATATTCTTGCCAAAATGCCGCAGGAATCCGGAACCAAGGTTAAGGATATTACCGGAGGTCTCCCGAGAGTTGCGGAACTTTTTGAAGGAAGAAAGCCTAAAAGCGTTGCCGTTGTTTCCGAAATTGACGGTATCGTCAGACTGGGTGAAGCTACCAAGAAAGGTGCTTTGAAAGTGAAAGTTACCGACGCCGAAACGAAAATAGAAAAAGAATACGTTATTCCTCTCGGACGTCATTTGGTTGTTTACGAGGGCGATAAAGTGGAAGCAGGCGAGGCACTTTCCGACGGTGCGGTAAATCCTCACGATATTCTTAAGGTTAAAGGTCCTAAAGTCGTTCAGGAATATCTTGTTAATGAAATACAGCAGGTTTACAGGCTTCAAGGTGTGTCCATTAATGATAAACATATAGAAGTTGTTGTTCGCCAGATGTTATCCAATGTCAGAATTACCGACGAGGGCGACAGCAAATTCTTAAAAGGTGAAATTATTTCCAGATATAAATATGAAAAAGAAAGAAAAGCCATAAAGGACAAAGGCGGAAAAGTACCCGTTGCGCAGCCTGTTCTTTTAGGTATAACGAAAGCTGCTCTTTCGTCAGATTCTTTCATATCTGCGGCAAGTTTCCAGGAAACAACCAGAGTTCTTACGGAAGCTGCGGTTTCAGGTCAGATAGATGTTTTAAGAGGCTTGAAAGAAAACGTTGCCATAGGCCACTTGATACCGGCAGGTACGGGGCTTAAGGTTCACGAAGAAGAGACAAAATAACAAAAAAATAAAACATTAAAGAGGGAAGAATGCCAACAGTTAATCAGTTAATTTCAGGCGGAAGAAAACAAGTTATACAAAAGACTAAATCTCCTGCATTGAAAAGTTGTCCGCAAAGAAGAGGAGTTTGCACCAGAGTTTATACCACCACTCCCAAAAAACCTAACTCTGCATTAAGAAAAGTCGCCAGAGTTAAGCTTACTTCGGGTTATGAAGTTACTTCTTATATCCCGGGCGTAGGGCACAACTTACAGGAACATTCCATTGTTCTTATCAGAGGCGGAAGAGTAAAGGATTTGCCGGGTGTAAGATACCATATTATCAGAGGAGCTTTGGATGCTACCGGAGTAGAGGGCAGAAACCAATCCAGAAGTAAATACGGTGCCAAAAAAGCAAAAGCAAAGAAATAAAATTTGATAATAAAAGAGGATAATAAAATATGCCAAGAAAAGCATTAAAACCAAGAGAAAAAAGAGGAATGCCCAAAGGTGATTCCGTATACAATTCCGTATTGGTAGCAAGATTTATCAACAAACTTGACCACAGAGGAAAGAAAAGTTTGGCGGAAAGAATTATTTATAAAGCCTTTGATATAATGAAAGAAAAAACCGGTGAAGAGCCGTTGGAAGTTTTTAACAGAGCTATTGAAAACGCCAGACCGCTGTTGGAAGTAAGACCCAGAAGAGTGGGAGGAGCCACGTATCAGGTTCCTATGGAAGTTCCCATGATTAGGTCTACTACTTTGGCTATGGACTGGATTATGGAATCTGCCAGAAGCAAAACCGGCAGACCTATGTGCGAAAAACTCGCTCAGGAATTTATGGAAGCCTCCAGAAAAGAGGGTTCCGTAATGAAGAAGAGAGAGGATACGCACAGAATGGCGGAAGCGAATAAGGCTTTTGCCCACTACAAGTGGTAGGCGACATAATCTTTTGAATTTATACATCGTAATAGCGTGCCTCATGTACCTTGTTCGTTGTACACTACGGCACGCTATTACTGCGTCTAAATTCAAAATATTTAAGTCGCTTAGAAATCGCAATATACTATGCGATTTCTAAAAGGAATTACACCGCGTTTGCGAGTTTCTTCATTTCGTCTCAAACTTAGCTGTTTTTTCTGTGTCCTTACATATTTAGGCTTATTCGTTTATCTTTCTTTTTTGTCATTCCCGCGTCGTCGTTGAGCGGGAATCTATGGTATAAAACACCGTTTAGTCGTTCATTGTCGTTGTCGTTTATTGTACATTATACATTGCCGTTTCTCATTTCTCTTATTTCTTTTCTTAACAGAGTAAACTCCATATCATACCTTTTCATTTTCTCTTCCAGCAGTTCTATTTTTGTTTTCATAATTGAAATGTCTTGACAGGAATTGTCTTTTGTTGAACTGTCTTCCATAAAATACGATATGGGCACATCCAAAGCATCTGCAATTTTTTTTACGGAAGTAACGGTAGGGTTGCGGATTGAAGTAACCCAAAAACTAATCATTTGTTGGTCGGTTCCCAGTTTTGCTGCAAGACTTTTCTGTGTCAAACCTCTTTCATACATAATTTTTTTTAATTGTTTACTAAAGAAACTTTCTTTCTTTTCCATAATGTCCTCATTGCAGGATATGCAAGAAAAGTCTTGACGTAATAAATTATATGTGCTATAATACAACTAATAAACAAAATTAAGTTGTTTGATAGTTGTATTAAGGTTTTATAAAATATGTAGATTTGCCGAGCGTTTTATAACATAGCAATAACTCGTCAAAAAGATAAAAACATTGCCGTGTCATTTATCTCTCGGCGATTATACCAAAAAACGGAGTTTTTTGGTATGGCCGAGAAGCTCTTTAAACAAGTCTGTCATCCCCGAAAAGTGCGAAGCACTTTGTAGTTGTTAATCGGGAATCTATGTTATAAAAACTCCTCTTTGCCGTTCGTTGTTGTCTGTTGCCGTCATTGCGAGGAAGCTTGCAAAGCAAGCGACGAAGCAATCTTGCCGTTAGTTGAATATTTGAAAAGTTGAAGAACGACAAAGACAAAAAGAGGAAGCGGGGGAACAGGGCAGTCGCCCTTTAGCC
>CAJOOL010000081.1 GCA_905236115.1 uncultured Endomicrobiia bacterium | reverse complement strand
GAGAATTGCCGTTCCCATACTTCCGGCACCAAGCAATACGGATACCGCTTTATTTTCGTTTCTGTCAAAAATCATTTTGTTGCCTCCTTAATATTTTCAAAAAAAGATTTTATTGCTCCTGTTATCATACAATTTGAAATTTTTATAATTTCTTCCAAAGGAATTTTTTTGCCGTCTATTACCCACTGCTTATAAGTTTCCAAACTTGAAGATGTAATAAAATTTAAAATTATGCTTTGGTATTTTCTGTCAAGTTTGTTAAACTTTTCGGACTTTTTCCAAGAAGCATCTATAACTTTATCCATCATTTTATCTCTTATATGTTCGTAGTTGTTGTTTAATGTTATTTTTTCGTAAGCTTTACCTTGACGGGCAGAAAACAAAAAGAATTCTCTGTTTACCTTATCAAAATCGTCAGGCAAATCGTAACCTTTTATACATTTTAAATATTGCTGTGAAAAATCTTTTTGAATTTCTTTAAGCAATGAATCAATATTTTTGTAATATCTGTAAAAAGTTTTTTTGTTGATTTTTGCACCTTTAACTATTTGACTTACTTTTATTTCTTCAAAATTTTTCTCGCATATTAACTTTTCAAAAACCGTTTTTATGTTTTGTATTGTTTTTTCCACTTTTGGGCTTCTTTTATTTTTAGGTAACAATTTGTCCTCCGAAAAATTTATTTTATTAAAGTTTTTTCACTGTAAACAAAATAAGAATTTCTTTTTGCTATAAGCCACTTACCGTTTACTTTTTCGTAAGTATCTTCATAATATATATTATTTTTAGTTGCGGTTTTGTTTCCGTTTTCGTCTTTACCTATCAAAGTTGTAATATTGTATGCTGTTCCTGTTGCATGTGTTGAATCTGTAATATTTATTAAGTGTTGTCCGTTCATGTGGTGTGCCGTTTCAAATAAAGACATAAATTCGTTACAGGATTTATATATTTCTTGCCTGCCGTGCAGTTCGGCAATTTTATTTTTTCCCATGTAAGATACAAGAGTCGCGTTTTCCGTAAAAAGGTCGGATTGTTCTTTTATTTGTTTGGTATCTGCATAAATTGAAAATATTGCCGCAAGTTCCATAATTTCCATTTTATCAATTAATTCATTTGTTGTCATGTTTTTTCTCCTTGTTGTTTAAATATTAATTGAAACGGCAAAAGCATCAGAAATACATGTCATAATATTGCCTACTTTTTTGCCGTCACCTATTTCATAAATTTTTGATTTACAACCTGCTTTTTCAAGTTCATGCTTTAATGACGGTAAAGGTTTGTATCCTATAGAAATTATTACCGAATCCGCCTTAATGGTTTTTATTTGTCCGTCTTTCAATATTACAACTGCACCGTCATCATTAATTTCTTTTAGTTTTGTGCTTGTTAATATTTTTGTTTCGTAATGTTCAAATGCATCGAACAACATTATTTTGTTCATTAAAGGAACATCATTTAATTTCATAATTTCGTCTAAAGCATCAACTATTGTAACCGTTTTACCTTCTTTTGCATAACCGTAAGCAATTTCACAACCTACAAGCCCGCCGCCGACAACTACTACATCTTTTCCCACTTCTTTGTTTGAAACAAGTGCCTCTTCACATGATATTGCTTTTTTATTGTTTATACCTTCAATTTTCGGAATAACCGGTTTCGAACCTGTTGCAAGAATAATAACATCGGCATTTTCTTTCGTTAAGTCTTTGCAGGAAATTTCCGTATTAAATTTTACATCAATATTAAGTTCTTTCATTTGATTTTTGTAATAAGAATTAAGCTCATAAATTTCAGTTTTAAAGTCGTGAGCACCGGCAGGAATTAAATTTCCGCCAAGCTGTGAAGTTTTTTCGTATATTATTACATCATGTCCGCAAAGTTTGGCAACTCTTGCCGCTTCCATACCGGCAATACCGCCGCCGACAATTACTACTTTCTTGGGACTGTTGTTTTTTTTAATTTCATATTCTTTTTCGTGACCTACACAAGGGTTAACGGCACAACTTACGGTCACGTTTTTAAAATATCCCCAAATACACCCCTGATTACAGGCAATACAAGTTCTTATTTTTTCAGGTGTACCTTCAACTATTTTGTTTGCATAGTCGGGATCTGCAAGAGATTGTCTTCCTAAAACTATTGCATCAATTTTACCGTCAGCTATTGCTTTTTCCGAAATATTAGGATCTGCCATTCTGCCGCCGCATAAAACAGGAATTGAAACTGCTTTTTTTATTTTTTCAGCCATATCAATAACAAACCCTTTAGGAATATAAGACGGCGGCATAGCATAATAAAAAGCATCTAATGTTCCCGTATCAACAGAAAGACCGTCGTATCCGTAACTTTCAAGCAGTTTGGCAATTTCTATTGCTTCTTCAACGGTTCTTCCAACTTCATTTGATCCGTCAAAAGATGCTTTATTAAAATCTTTCATATAACTTTTTATGGCAAATCTTATTGTTACCGGATAATCTTTACCGCACTCTTTTTTTATTTCTTCTACAATTTCTTTTGCAAAACGAAGTCTGTTTTCCAAGGAACCGCCGTATTCGTCTGTTCTGTGATTCATAAAAGAAAGTGCAAATGAATCCAACAAATGTCCCCAATGTAATGCATGTATATCTATACCGGCAAACCCTGCTTGTTTACAAAGTTTTGCTGCTTGTCCCGTTTCTTTAACTTTTGTATGAATTTCTTCCACTGTTAATTCTTTTGTCATAACTTTCGGATTGGATAATACAGGTAGCGGAGAGGGAGTTTTTAATCCTCCGTTTCTTCCTACATTCATACTGATTTGAATAAACATTTTACAGTCATATTTACTTAATTGTTCGTTCAATATTTTACCGGTACTTAAAAATTCTTCTTTATGGTTAAGTATTCCGTCATTTCCGTCAACAACACAATCCGAATATATTCCGCCGCTGAATAATAAACCAAAACCGCCTTCTGCTCTTCTAACAAAATAATCCACTCCTTTTTGCGTGAAGCAACCATACCCTGTATCACCGAACCCTGTATCCATAGGTGCCATAAACATACGATTTTTTATTGTTACCGTTCCTATTTTTAAAGGTGAAGATAAATTTTTATATTGTTTCATTAAATCGCTCCGTAATTTCAAATTTTAACTGTTATTTTTTTATGTTTTCCGGCTTGTTACAATATATCCACCCATTTTGAGTTTTTACAAACCATGCATCGGTATTTAAGTTCCATTTTCCGGACATTCCATAAACTTTTGCGGTAAGCGTTGTAACAGATTTTAAGTTTGCATACTTGTCGTAAATTTTTATAACAGGATTTTCAATATCATACTTAAAATAATTTAATGTTCCGTTTTCAATTTCTTCAAAAAACTCTTCTTTTGTTTGTTTTTTGCCGGACATGTGTGTAAAAGTGACATCTTCTGTTACCAACGAGTATAATTTCTTTATATCTTTATCTATCATTGCTTGTTGAAAAGTTTTATATGCTTCAAGAACTTGTTCTTTTTTTGTGTTATTTGAACTTATTTTATATTCTTTTGTCATATCTGTAACCTGTCCTGTATTGTAATCTTGTGCATTTGCGAAAGATACCGTAAACATAACAATAAACAAAACTATTATTCTCATATTTTTTAATCCTGCGGATTATATTGACTGAACCATTTTACCTGGTCTTCGTAAGGCATATTAAAATATCTTTTTTCTTTGTTAAGGTTACGAATTTTGTTCATTTCTTCATCCGAAAGTTCAAAATCAAACACATCTATATTTTCTTTTATATAGTCCGGATTTGATGTTCCCGGAATAACAGAAAAACCTTCCTGAATATGCCAACGAATAATAACTTGTGCAGCTGTTTTCCCGTGAGCTTTACCTATTTCGTTTAAAACGGAATCTTTAAGAATTTCTCCTTTACTTTCTCTTCCGCCTAACGGAAACCAACTTTCCAAACATATATTATGTTCTTTAAGTTTTTTCTGCCAATATGTTCTTTGTGCATACGGATGGCATTCTATTTGCATTGCCTGCGGTTTTATTTTTGCAACTTTTATTAATGAATCAAAAATTTCGTCACTTACATCAAAATTTGAAATACCTATTGCTCTTACTTTTCCCGATTCCAATGCTTTTTCCATTTCTTTCCAACCGCCTAAATAGTCGCCTACCGGCTGATGAAAATATACTAAATCAACATATTCCAAACCTAACCTGCCCAACATTCTGTCAATTGCTTTAAGAGTTTTACCTTCTCCGTATTCGTTAGGCCAAAGTTTGGATGTTACCCAAATTTCTTCTCTTGCTATACCGCTGTCTTTAATTGCTTTTCCTACACTTCTTTCGTTTCTGTAAGCATGAGCCGTATCAATATGACGATATCCGTTTTTAAGTGCGGTTAAAACAGAATTGTATGCTTCATCACCTTCAGCAAGCATATATGTTCCTATACCGAACTGCGGCATTTTAACACCGTTGTTTAATTCAATTACCGGAATGTTTTTGTCAGACATTTTGTTTCCTCCTTGTTTTATTTCTTTCGCTTGTGTATTACATGCACAAAACAATACACTTACAAAGAACATACTTAAAATAATTTTTTTCATTTTTTTATCCTTTTCATTATTTGTTTTGTTTATTTTAACAATTTGAACTATTTGCTTCAATGGACTGTTTTTTCAATTCGGTTGCTTTTTTGTTTTTCTAAAAAAAGATATAATAAGTGCAATTTTCTGCCGGGGG
>CAJOOL010000080.1 GCA_905236115.1 uncultured Endomicrobiia bacterium | reverse complement strand
GAGCCTCCCGGATTTGAATCAACGCCTCCGTTTTTAGACTTTTCGCCTAACTGAAGTTTCATACTCTTATTGTCAGAAACATTGTCAAGACGGACTTCTATTTGTCCGAAAGCATCTTTGCCGAAATCCATGAAAACTTTACCACCGTTTTGAACAACTTTTACAGGCTTCTGACGAGTTGTAGTCAGCGGAAGTTTTGAAAATCCGTCTTCAAATTTCAGCGGCGTTACAAATCCTTTTGCCGGAGCATAGTCAGTGCATTTATTCTTTTTGTAAAAAACTTTTACAGTCCAATAGTAAATTTTTCCATTTTGAAGTTCTTTGCCGTTGAAAACTATGCCGTTTGATTTTCCGTCTTCAATAATTCCACTATCCCAAACATCAGCTTGCCCTTCTTTCAACAGGTCCGGCGAAGTTGCCGTCAAAATTCTGTATTTCAGTTGGTTGATTGCACGTTTGGTGCTTGATAACCGCCATGCAAAATGCGGCTTAGGAGTATTGATAAGGGCTATTTGCAAATTTGTGTTATGCCAATCGTATGCTGAAATGTCCAAATCGGTTTTTACTCCGTTTAGAAAAATAACATCGGTTTCCTCTATTAATTCCGTTGTTAGATTCGATACATAAACCTTTTGACCGTAACTTGCATTGAATCCGGCAAACGGTAAAAAGGCAATTAAGACAAGTTTTAAGTTTGTGTTTGCCATAAAAAAACGTTTTAGTGCAAAGTTAAATTATTTTTTTGAATTTGTACGCAATTTTTTTTTATTATTTTGCAAAAAGTTTCTTTACAAAGAAAGAAATCTTCAAAAAGTTTCTTTATAAAGAAAGATTTTTGAAAAAAAGTTTCTTTACAAAGAAAGATTTATGTAACTTTGCAGTCGCACAAACTAAAAAAATCCAAAAATGGAAACATTATTTTTAGCATACAACAGACGATTGGAGGCAACCAACTGTAACTATGTCAGATACTTATATCCGTCAATTGACTGGAATGAGCCTCTTATCGGCATTAAAGGCGCACGCGGCGTGGGTAAAACCACAATGCTGCTGCAACACATAAAACTTGCTTTCCCTAACAGAAACAATGCGTTTTATGTTTCTCTTGACAATATTTGGTTTAGCGGACACAAACTGCTTGAACTTATAGAATACCTTTATACTCACGGAGTTACGCATGTTTTTCTTGATGAAGTGCACCGTTATCCTAATTGGGTTCGTGAAATCAAGAACATTTACGACAGTTATCCCGGACTTCACGTCGTATTTACAGGCTCGTCCCTTTTGGAAATCGACAACGCAAAGGCTGACCTTTCGCGCCGTCTGAGAATGTACCATTTGGAGGGCTTGTCGTTCCGCGAATATTTGGCAATCAACGGAATTGCTGATTTTAAGCCTGTTACGCTCGAAGAAATTTTAACTAACCATCAGCAGATTGCCTCCGAAATTGCGGGAAAACTGAAAGTGATTCCGCTTTTTGAAAAATACATTTTGCAGGGATATTATCCTTTTTTGCTCGAAACATCATCGTTGGAGAGTTACAACGAAAGGATTCAGCAGGTAACCTCAACAATTATAGAAAACGACATTCCCGCAGTGGAAACCATTGAGTATGAAACACTTCGCAAAGCCAAACGGCTTCTCATTCTGTTGGCTCAGATGACACCTTTTACGCTCAATGTTTCATCGTTGTGCGAGGCACTTGCCACAACGCGCAACCAACTCATCAGACTTCTTGCGTTGCTTCACCGCTCCGCGCTTCTAAGGTTGCTGTACTCTGACAGCAAGGGACTTAAAGCGTTGGGCAAACCCGGAAAAGTTCTTTTCAACAACTCGAACCTTATGCAGGCTTTGGCTCATCCCGCAGATGTCGGCACTATGCGCGAATCGTTTTTTGCCGCAATGCTAAGTCAGTCGCACTCAATACAATACCCCAAGCAAGGCGACTTATTGGTTGACCACAAATATCTCTTTGAAATTGGCGGAAAAGGCAAAAAATTCACGCAAATCAAGGACATTCCCGACAGTTTTGTCGCGGCAGACGAAATTGAAATCGGCTTCGGGAACAAGATTCCGCTCTGGCTGTTCGGAATGATGTATTAGGAAAATAAAAACATCATCTTTTTAGTTATATTGCAATGCCAGACGTGAAATACTGATTTTTCTGAAAAAAATGTAGAAAAATTTTCATAAAAAAAAAAAATAATATATTTTTGCAAAAAGAAAATT
>CAJOOL010000079.1 GCA_905236115.1 uncultured Endomicrobiia bacterium | reverse complement strand
CGGGAATGACTGCGAAGAAAACTTATTCGCCGATTTTAAATCTTGCAAACTGTTTTACAACTATATCTTTGCTCACTTTAGCAATAACATTCTTGATACTTTCTTTTTCTTCTCTCATATAAGGCTGTTCCATCAAACATATCTGAGAATAGAATTTATTCAATTTACCGAGAACTATTTTATCAATTATGTTGGCGGGTTTGCCTTCTTCCTGAAGCTGTTTAACATAAATTTCTTTTTCTTTATCAATCTCTTCCTGAGGAACTTGATCTCTTGTAATGTAAGAAGGGCTTACAGCCGCAATCTGCATTGCAATTTCTTTTTCAAGATTTTTGAAATTTTCGCTTGCAACAACATCTGCCGGAGCTTCAAAATTTACAAGTACGCCCAAAGAATTGTTCATGTGAATGTAAGAAGCAACCTCGCCGGTAGTCGTAAACTTTGCCATTCTTTTCAAAACAATATTTTCACCGATTGTTCCGATAGCTTCTTTTATAACATCCTGGACGGTTCTTGTATCGTCAAATTTCTGCTCGGCAATATTTTCCGTGGAAGAAGCTTTTGCAACAAAATCGGCCAAACTTTCGGCAAGAGCTTTAAATTTATCCGTTCTTGCAACAAAGTCGGTTTCGCAGTTAAGTTCTACCAAAACACCCTGTTTTTTATCGTTGCTGAGCTTCGCAACAACTACACCCTGCTTTGCGGATCTGTCAGCTCTTTTAACAGCGGAAGCGATGCCTTTCTCTCTCAATATTTTTACCGCTTCTTCTATATTGTTATTTGCTTCTTTCAAAGCATTGTTACAGTCTTTTATTCCTGCACCAGTCATTTCTCTGAGTTTTGTTATCAGTTCAATTGCCGACATTATTATTCTCCTTTAACTTCTTCTTTTTTTTCAATTTTTTCTGCTTTTTTATTTTTTTCTGCAGTTTCTTCTTTCTTTACTTCTTTTGCCGCAGCTTCATTTCCCGCTGCAGCCTGGCCTGCTTCAGCCGTGCCGTCAGCCTGTTTGTTTTCAATACCTTTACCCTCAAGAATTGCATCCGCAATAACGGAACAGAAAAGTTTTACCGCTCTTATTGCATCGTCATTTCCCGGTATGGGGTGATCTATCAAATCCGGGTCGCAGTTCGTATCGCAGACTGCCACTACGGGGATATTTAATTTTCTTGCTTCAGCCAAAGCCGTAGCTTCTTCAACGGGGTCTATAATAAACATAACTTCGGGAAGTTTGTTCATTTGTTTCAAACCTTCCAAAGATTTTTCAAGTTTTACTCTTTCTTTTTCTTTCTGGGATTGTTCTTTTTTGGAAAGAACCTGAAATATTCCGTTCTCTTTCATTGCTTCAAGTTCTTTTAATCTTGCGATGGATTTTTTCAAAGTCTCAAAATTGGTAAGAGTTCCGCCCAACCATCTTTCGCATACGAAATAAGCACCGCATCTTAACGCTTCTTCTTTAATAGGTCCTTGTGCCTGTTTTTTTGTTCCTACAAAAAGAATATCTTTTCCCTCTGCAGCATAATCTCTGACGGCCTTATAAACTTTCTTAAGCTCTTTTAAAGTTTTCTGCAGATCAATAATATGAATTTTGTTTCTGCTGCCGAAAATAAATTTTGCCATTTTCGGGTTCCATCTTCTTGTCTGATGTCCGAAGTGAACACCGGATTCCAACAACGACTTCATTGTTACATTTGCCATTTTACTTCTCTCTCCTGTTTAGGAAACAAAATGTTTCCCGTAGTTTTTTCACCTTTTAAGGTGCCTCCACAAATTTCAGAAATCAAACCCTTTTTCAGACGGATTTTTCCGTTTTTTACGTCAAAAGGGACTTTTGACCAATCCGTTTGTGTGTGTATTTAAGCCTCTCGGGCTGAATTATCGTAAGATTTTACAAAATATGGTTCAAAAAAGCAAACTGTTGCACAATATAAATTGCAGCCGTATTAAGGAAATACTGATTAATTCTGAACGGAAACCGCAAGGCTTTTTGCCTCTAAATTCGTTGGAACTTCTCGCGATAAATTGCCCGGTATCCCTGCG
>CAJOOL010000078.1 GCA_905236115.1 uncultured Endomicrobiia bacterium | reverse complement strand
CGTAACAAGAAGAAATACGGAAAGATACGTAAATAAACTTACGGTTTCCTTAAGCGTATAAAACGGACATAATGAAAAAGGAAAATATGAAACTTTGTCATCAATATTGTGGAAATTGAGCGACTGCAGTAAACCCAGAAAAATCAAAAAAGAGAATATAAAAATTATTATTTTTGAAACTCCGGAAAAATAAAGGTGCTTTGCTGATAAAACCATATAACAAAACATAAAAGTTACGGCGGATTGAAAAATAAAAAACGACCAGTTTTCCGTTCCCGCAAAACTTAAAGGAAGAAAAAACAAAAGAATGGAAAATAATATTTTTATAAAAATCTGCATAAGTTAAAACCCGGTTCGTTTCCTTAAGTGCAAAATAAGTTCAAGTATAAGAACTTTATATATTACATCGCTTGCCGCCAACAACAAAAAATATTCCGTAATTTGAGACTTTATACCGAACAAGACAACCGCCGAAATAAAAAACATTTCCGTAAAGCAGGATAATTTTTTAAAATTCAGAATAAACTCTCTGTTTTTTTTACGGTAAAGCAAGAACATACAAACATAAAATGCCAAAACAAGTAAAACAAATATAACAAAAATTTTAAAAAAATCCGCAAACAAAACAAAATTATTTGAAAATACCAAAAAAGAAAAATATATAAAAAAAATTCTGTCAATGTAAAAAAATTTTTTATTTTCGGTAAAATAATACAACACAAAAAACAATAAATATATAAAAAGAAAATATGTATTATAATTATTTAACGGATTAAAATCTCTTATAAAAAGACTTAAGATAAATACGGGAGCAATACAGGCGTTTATTGTATTTTTGAAGATTATAATAAAATTTTTAATTTTCTTTATCTCTCAATTAATAAATTTGAAACTTAAGACAGAAGTTTAAGGCAGACAAAACCGCCGATAAGAAGAACCGTAAAAACAACGGTTAAAAGATTAAAATATTTTTCTATAAAGTATTGTATTTTTTCACCGAAAATTCTGATTAAAACTGCAACAATAAAGAACCTTGCAGACCTGCCTATTGCCGAAGCAACAATCAAAGATAATAAAGAAATCTTAAACAATCCTGCCGTTATCGTAATAGCCTTATAAGGTATGGGCGTAAATGCCGCCGTAAAGACGGTAATAAAAGCATGCTCGGAATATTTTTGACTTAATACCGACATAACTTCCTGCAGATTATAAAAATCCACAATCTTTTGACCGATAAGTTCAAACAATTGATACCCTATAAAGTATCCCAACAGCGAACCGAGAACCGATGCAACGGAACAAATTAAAGCCGTCCTAAACCATTTTTCTCTTTCGGCAATAACCATAGGTATCAACAAAACATCCGGAGGAACGGGAAAAAAGGAACTTTCCGCAAAAGATATAAAGAATAATGCCAAACCTGCATATTTTGTCTTAGACCAGTTTATCGTCCAGTCGTAACATTTTCTTATAAATGCCATAGGATAAGTAAATATTTTTTTCATTTTGTTTTATTTGCCGCTTGAATTGCCGGAAATAATTATGCCGGTAAATTCATTTGTTTCGTCCGTCAAAGGAGTAATATTTATTTTATAATCGGAAACATCAACATTTAAAGTCTGTTTGGGATCTTCCAAAATAACGGAGACATTTTTTAATATTTCCGAATTTGTCGTAAGGCTTACGATATGTTCGCCGTATTGATGCTTTTGAAGAACGATATTATTTTCGTCAACGCCGTAAATGAGTTTGGCTTGACTGTCAAGAATTATAAAAATTTCGTCTCTTAAAGTGAGATAATTTTTAAGAATTATATTTAACAAATTTTTTAAATTTCTGTTATTATCTTCACCGCCGCTTTTTGAAGACGGCACACAGGCCAACGCCATATTGACAATATCGGAATAAATGGTCTTTTTGCCGATTTCATTTACGGAAAGATATTTTTTGGCTTTGTTAAACGGACGAAGAAAGAAAAATTTTGACAAGTAATAAACAATAAACAACATTAAAAATGCTATTATAAAACAGTAAACATAAAGTTTTATCTTCCACATTCTTAAGTAAGAATAAGCATCTTCCATAGAATATTTTACGCAGAATACGGAGTTATCATTTAAAGGCTGAGAATAGATAAAAGTATACTGTTCGGTTCTTTGCAGAGATTTATTTTTCTGTTTTACAATTTTTTTATAAATATCATCGTCATAAAGTTTGTTCCATTTGGAAGAATCATTATGAATTAAGATATTTAAACCGCTGTCAATAATAAAAACTTCTTTAACATTTTTTATTTTGGAAATTTTTTCTATGGAATAAAGCAGTGCAATATCGTCGGATTTTACAAGTGCGGTGCGTATTTCCGGTGATATAAGTTCCACATAAGAAACTATATCGGACTCGGAATTATTTTCCTGCCGGGAAAGCCTCTCGTTATAAATAACTTCAGTCAAATAATACAATAATCCCGAAAGAAACAAAAAAGACAGTATTGATAATATTACAATATTTTTTTTCATAGTTTATAATTTGTTGTAAAAATTGCTTCGCAAAATTTGTTATTATTTAGTTTTTCTTCCGAAAACTTTTCAACCTTGTTCAACCATTCAATTTTCTTAAAATCTCTTGTGCCAAATTTTTAGCGGCCTGCGGACCGTTTCCCGTAACAATATTTCCGTCAACTTCCACTTCTTTTGCCGTATAATCTGCTCCGTTTTGTTTTAAAATATCTGCTCCATCGGGAAAAACCGTAGCTTTTTTATTTTTTAAAAGTCCGGCTTTTGCAAGTATTACAGGAGCTATACATATCGCACTTACAAGTTTGCCTGCATCATAAAAAGATTTTACTTTTTCGTGTGCGGTTTTATCGTCAAAATATACTGCAGCTCCGCCACCGCCGACAAAAAATATCCCGTCAAAATCTTCAACTTTTATATCTTTTACAAGCATTTGGCTGTGAGCTTTTATTTTTATCTTGCCGTAAATTTCACCTGTTACGGTGCTTGCGGTAACTACGTTTACTCCGGCTGCTTCCAAAATATTTTTCGGTTCGGCATATTCTTCATCTCTGAAAACTTCCGGTGCAACAACAAATACCATTTTTTTCATATTTTCTCCGATAGTTGAGTTGAAAAATTGAACAAAAGCTCTTCAACTTTTCAACTGTTCAACTATTCAACTTTATTTAATAGTAATTCTTTTAATAATTATATCTTCCAAAGGTTTGTTTGCCAAATCGGCATCAACTCTTGCTATTTTTCTGATTATTTCCAAATCTTCCGGGTCGGTAATCTGCCCGAAAATAGTATGATGTCCGTTTAACCAAGGTGTT
Source organism: uncultured Endomicrobiia bacterium (assembly GCA_905236115.1). Classification (GTDB taxonomy): domain Bacteria; phylum Elusimicrobiota; class Endomicrobiia; order Endomicrobiales; family Endomicrobiaceae; genus Ruminimicrobiellum. Next base: position 202 of record CAJOOL010000078.1, on the reverse strand, counting down.
TTTACTTCTGTTATAAAAAACTGTGAACCGTTAGTGTTCGGTCCTGCATTTGCCATAGCCAAAAGTCCAGGTTTGTCAAATTTCAAACCGTTGTTTGTTTCATCTTCAAATACGTATCCCGGTCCGCCGGTTCCCGTACCCAAAGGACATCCGCCCTGTATCATAAATTCCGGAATTACTCTGTGGAATATCAAACCGTCAT
>CAJOOL010000077.1 GCA_905236115.1 uncultured Endomicrobiia bacterium | reverse complement strand
TATTCAGTCCGCAAAACTGCGGTGTCTGTACTGTCCAATAGTTAGGAGGCTGTTTTTTATGTCTGTAATTAATCAAGTTCAAATGACTTTTGAAGGTTCCAACGGTAATGAAATAAAACTTTCTTACAAGTACGTAAAGGATAATGTCTCCGACTCGAATATTAAAGCAGCAATGCAGGGTATTGTGAATAACGGAAATATTTTTAATAAGGTTCCTGCTGTTATTAAATCGGCTGTTATTGTGTCGACCAATAAGCGCGAAGTCGATTTGAGTTAAAAAATTCTTAAAAGAGGTGTTTTTTATGGCTGTTGTTGAAGATGTCAGCAATATTAGTGTTTCGATGAAACTAAATAACGGTACCAGAGACGGTTCCGTTATTACCGAAAGTCAGTCTCTTGGAAAAATGGATATTGACCGCTACGACAATCAGAAAGCGATGAATATCGTAAACGCTGCACAGCCGATTTTGGCTAAAGAGATTTACGAAGTTCAGAAAACTAATACGTATGTTCTTTCTAACTCCGACTAATTGAGAGGTGATTTTTTATGGCTACTTCCACTAAATTAGTAACTAAGTATCTTAAATCTGACGGTACGTCTATTTCGCAGACTTTGAAAAATGTTAAACAGACTGCCACTGCACCGCAAATTAAATCGTATGTTAATGCTGTTGTCGCTAACGGTGAGATTTTTGCTAAAAAGCCCGTCTCGGTTAAGTCTGCACAGATGCAGGTTATTGAAACTACTGACGTTGATTTGAGCTAAGCTTTTCTCTTTTTGATGTGTGTTGTAATGTTTTAGGATATGAGGCTTGATAGCCTCTTTCTTTTTCTAAGGAGGATTTTTTTGTGGCTACTTCTACGAATAATTTTAAGGTTGGCGAGTTCTCTTGCCGTCATTGCGGTGAAAATAGGATAGCACAACATGTTATAGACCTTTGTCAAAAAATTCGTGATTATGTGGGCTTGCCTGTGTTCGTTACTTCCGGATATCGCTGTTCCGCGTATAACTCCAGAGTGAGTAAAGTTAGAAACTCTTATCACACGCAAGGTTTAGCCGCTGACATTACCTGCTGTATCGGTGCGCCTGCTCTCTTTGACGCGATAAAAGAGATGTATTCGTTCGGCCTCGTTCCTGAGCTTTCTTTCTGTTACCTTTACCATAAAAAAAATTTTGTTCACGTTGATATAGGTCGAGTTCGTGATAATGGGGTGTTTCAAGTGCATGATTAAGAAATAGGGGGTGAATATAATGGATATGCGGATTTATATTTTTTCGGTCTGCTTATCTATTCTCGGAGGTTTTCTCCGTTATTTGCGTGTTGAGATTTCCTTTAGTGTTCGAGGATTACTCACCGCCTTTTTTACTTCGTTGTTTTCAGGGATTTTGGTTTGTTGTCTGATAAGTTTTTTGGGTTTAGAAAATCCGGATATTTGCTCGGTCTTTGCCGGTGTTGCCGGTTATAGCGGTTCGGCTTTCTTAGATAGCGTTGTTTCCCGTGTGTGTTTTATGTTCTTTTCCCGATTTAGCCGATATGAGCGTAAGATTTCTGATAATTCTCTTGATGATGAAGATTAAATTATAAAAAGGATTGCGGTGTATCCGCTCTCCTTTTTCTATGCCTTTTGATTTTCTATGTAATCTTTTATTGCTTTCTGCTGTCCTCCGCCTACGGAACTGCAAAAATATGAATGTGTCCACAGTGTTGGTAGTCTTGATTTAAGCCATATAAATTCGCTTCGTAATATACGTGATGAACGTCCTTTAGCCATTTTTACAAATTTATGGACGCCGTATGAGGGCGGAATGTCGGCCAATACGTGAACATGGTCCGGCATAATAGTTAAAGCGAGTATATCTACATTAGCCTCTTTTGCGACTTCTCTTATTATCTGCTCTAATCTCGTTTCTACTCCTGAAATTAATACTGACCGTCTATATTTTGGTGTCCACACTAAGTGTACTTTTAGACTGTATTTGCAGTGGTGGTCTGATTTATAGTCGGTTATTCGCATGCTCGTTATCTTCCTTTCTGTGATATATTCGATAGCTCTAACTTGTTGTATTATATATTATATTGCTGTATATGTCAATGTAAATTTGCTGATATTAGTATTCATCGTCTTCCGAAGTGCATATCGAGCCCTTCATACCATGCTATTACACTTTCGGTTTTTCGTAGCCAATCAGTACGAAACCCGCAGCCGGAACATCTTACTTGAAAGTATCCTCTCGCATTTCGTAATAAAATCGGCTCGCTTCCGCATTTTTCGCAGCGTTTTATATCTAATGTTTTGATTATTTTCATGGTGTTCTGAGTAAAAAATATATTTTTCTCCAAGTTTGAAGGTTGTTTTCTGTGATTTTTATCTCTTTACAGGCACGTTTTTTTCCCTTTACAGGCACATTCTTTTCCTTTATAGGCACGCAGCGCGTTCGTATTAGACGCGCATAAAAAATTTTCCCAATATTTTTCACAAATATTCAGAAAATTCAAAACTATTTCCAATAACAAAATTCTTTCATCATTTCATTATCAAACATTTTTTCAAATTTTTTTCTTACATTTTCCTTTTTTCTATCAACATTAAAATAAAAACCATAAATTAAATCTTCACATTCTATTATTTTT
>CAJOOL010000076.1 GCA_905236115.1 uncultured Endomicrobiia bacterium | reverse complement strand
TCACCATCATCAGCTTTTGTTGACGGTGTAAATATTGGTTCCGGAAGTTTTTCGGATTCTTTAAGCCCTGCAGGAAGCTTTATCCCGCAAACCGTCTGAGACTTCCGATATTCTTTCCAGCCCGAACCGGCAAGATACCCTCTGACGATACATTCAATATCTATTCTTTTTGCTTTTTTTACTATCATTGAACGGTCTTTTAAGAAATCGTATTTTTTCAACTCTTCGGGAAATTCGTCAAAGTTTCCCGTTATTATGTGGTTGGGGATAACGCTTTGAACGAAATCAAACCAGAACATTGATATTTTGTGAAGAATTTTTCCCTTGTCGGTAATAAGCGGCGACAAAACATAATCAAACGCCGATATTCTGTCTGTAGCGACTATAAATAATTTATCATTCTGATATTCGTAAACATCTCTTACTTTACCCGAATGAAGCAGCTTACAATTTGGTAATTCCGGTGCCGTAACCATTTTTTTCTCCTTATATTTTAGGAAACAGTTCCAACGAATTTAGAGGCAAAATATGCCTCAAGGTTTCCATTCATAATTAATCAGCATTTCCTTTACTGACGGAAAATATTTTATACTCTTAATTTAAATATTCCCTTAAAGACTTACATCTGCTAGGGGCTCTCAGCTTTCTTATCGCTTTTGCTTCAATCTGACGAACTCTTTCTCTGGTAACTCCGAATTTTTTCCCTACTTCTTCCAGCGTAGACGGATACCCTATGCCGATACCGTATCTTAATTTTATAATTTCCGCTTCTCTGGTGGTTAATGTATTAAGAACTTTTTCCAGCTCAATTTGCAGTCTGTATTGACCGGTCTTTTTAACCGGGTTCGGACTATTTTTATCCTCTATAAAATCTTCCAGTTTTGAATCTTCTTCTTCGCCTACGGGCGTTGCCAGCGATACAGGTTCCTGCATCATTTTCAATATTTTTCGAACCCTGTCCGTAGACATTCTCAGCATTTTTGCATATTCTTCTATGGTAGGCTCCATACCTTTATCCTGCTGATATTTTTTCTTAATTTTAGTTAATTTTGAAATAAGTTCTTTCATGTGAACGGGAATTCTTATCGTTCTTGCCTGGTCTGCAATGGCTCTGTTGATTGACTGCCTTATCCACCACGTTGCATAAGTGGAAAACTTAAAACCTCTTTTCCACTCAAACTTTTCAACGGCTTTTGAAAGACCGAGATTTCCCTCCTGTATTAAATCGGCAAGTTCAAGGTTGCTTATACCGACGTGCTTTTTGGCTATGGAAACCACCAGTCTGAAATTTGCTTCAATAAGCTTCATTTTATCACGGTGAATAATTTCTTCAAACTCTCTTATTTTTTTGTCCGTTTCAAGAAGTTCTTTCGGAGTAATGGCAAATCCCTCTTTAAGATTGGTCTGTTTATTTATGAGGCTTTGAACATACTCTATATTTTCAGCCATATTTACGGCGACAAATCCGCCGGAAACTTTCTTAAACTGTGCGGCCGATATTTTGCCGGAAACAAACTGTTTATACAAAGTTTGAAGTTTTGCAATCGGCATTCTGTATTTTCTTTCTATTCTTTCAAGCTCGGAATTTATCTCGTTAAGTTTGTTGGCCGTGGTTTTAATTTTATTTATAAGTCTTTTTATTTTATCCTGATTAAGGTTAAGCCCTATGACCAAAGAAATAATTTCTTCTCTGAGTTTGGCTTTTTTTGCTTCATTTTTTTCTCTGTCTTTTTCGCTTAAATCTTTCTCTTTCAGTTTTTCGTCAACTTTTGCAATATTTTTTTCCAGCTGGCCGATTTTTTTAACGGTTTCTTTTACTTTTATTCTCATATTTTTCAGCTGTGCGGAAGATTTTCTTCCTCTGGGCATCAGCTCTTTGGGAGTCATTTCTTCCTGTTCTATCAACGTGTCCCAGCTTTTTATTTCCTTTATTATCAAAGGTGATTCCAATACTATATGAGTAAGTTTCCTTTCATTTTCTTTAACATTTTTTGCAAGCTCCACTTCAACATTTCTTTCAAGCAGAGGAACTTTTGCCATTTCGGTAAGATACATTCTGACGGGATTGATATCTTCGTCTTCGGCACTTCTGACCACAATATCGGCAGTTTCCGGGGCGGATTCTTTTTTGGACGGACTTGAGGAAACCGAAGTTGCTATGGATTTCTTATCAAGCGTTTTTATGCCCAGTTCGGCAAGTCTGATATAAAGGCTGTCTATTTTATCGGACGATAAATCTCTCTCGGCAATTTTTTTATTTATTTCGTCATAAGTTAAATAACCCTGCTTTTTCCCGATTGCTACCAATTCTTTAACAAAATCATTTTTTGACATTACTTTTTCCCCGAACCTTTTATCTGCGACGTCAACTGAAGGTATCTTTTTATTTTTTCAGGCTCATTTTTTATTTTTCCCTCAGTCATTAACAACACTTCTTTCTCCAGAAGTTTCCTTTCTTTTTTCAGATGTTCCAGCTCAATATCTCTGCATAAAATATTAAAAATTTCATACAACTCTACGGAACTTTCCTCCGAATAACTCTCTTTTTGTCCGCTTATTTCATTTACAACAGCCGTTTTGGAAAACCACTCTTCCAATTTTTTGTCTTTTAATTCCT
>CAJOOL010000075.1 GCA_905236115.1 uncultured Endomicrobiia bacterium | reverse complement strand
TTTTTTAAAAGCCTTTGCCAGTTTGGAAATATTTTCTTCGGAGGGTTTTGTCACGCCTGATGTCCATTTGGATACAGAAGTAACATCTACACCGATAGTATCGGCAATAACCTTTCTTGAACCGCGGAATTTACCGCCGTTAATTTCTTTATAGAAGTTTTTCAACTCGTTATTCACGCCGACCCCTAAAAAAGACTTGACAAAAAACTGCCGAGCGGGCTGTTTTGGCATAAACACCGCCAAAGCATAGCACAGCTTGGAAAAAAGATAAAATTTTTTGGGAAAACATTTATCTCTCGGCGACAGTATACAAAAAATCTCCGATTTTTTGTATGGCTGAGAGGCTCTTTTTCGTCTGTCATCCCCGAGTGTCGTTGCCGGGGATCCCGCAGTTGAAAACGACAGAAAAGAGAAACCCGAGGGGTTAGCCTCGGATAATATAAAAATAAAAAGCAAAAAGGAGAAAAATTATGAAAAAGTTATTGAAATTTTTTAAAAGTAAAACAGGTTTCACCCTCGTTGAGTTGGTTATCGTAATCGCCATTGTCATTATTTTGTCGGTAATCTCAGTTCCTATTTACCGCGGTTATGTGGATAAAGCAAAATGGTCGGAAGGATATGCACTGCTTGGAACAATTTTATCAGCACAAAAAGCTTACTATTCCGAATATGGGAACTTTTATGCAGAAGAAGGTACTAAAAGACTTTGGACAACGTATCATCCCGTGCTTAATGTAGATATCAGAGGAAATAAATATTTTACTTTGTTCGCAATTGGTAATCCGGATAATAAAATTGAGTGCAGTGCATTTGCGACAAAACCGTTAGACTTATTTAAAGAAAATGCAAATACATATTTTGTTTTATTCTACAATATGAATAGTGGTGTAAGTTTTTATCAGTGGTCTTGAGAATTATGAAATAGAAATATGAATTTTTTAGAAAAATATTTTATAAAATTTCTATTTATTGAACTTATATTTCAAAAACAAGCTCATAATACAGCGTAGGTGTCACATTTTTCTTAAAAATTTACTTCAAAAAAACAATAGGATTGCAACATAGCAGCGATCCGAAAAAAAGAGGCGGTTACCGTAAAAAGTTCCGTCTCTTTTCTTTTTTAATGTCTTTTCCGTATATCTATATTTCGTCATTCTCAGCTCCTCAGCTCTCTCAGCCTCTCAGCTGTCGTTTCAACACATCAACTGTCTTTCAATTATAAATTATAAAATGTTGTATAAACAAATATAAAAATTTATTGGCAAAAAATAAAAAATGTGGTATAATTGCACTATGGAAAAAGCAAAAATAATCGCATTAAAATTAAGAAAACATTTTATTTGAAATCTTTGAATACAAAAACTTTTTTATCGGTTTTAGTCATCTCAAATTTTATAAGACAATTAATATTCTAGATGTACTTCCTTAAAATTCAATAAAAATATTTTTTCCTTAAGACAATCATTATAAAAAAATGTAAAAAATCAAAAGGAGATAAAAATGAACAGAAGGCAGTTTTTGAAGTCGGCATTGTTTACGACAGTAGGTGCCGTTGTGTTATCTGCCTGCAAAAAAGTTACCGCGGAAACAAAAAAAATTGCAGGAAAAGTCTACACAAAAAAGTTTAAAAATCTTGATATTTCCGCTATCGGTTTCGGTCTTATGAGACTTCCTCAAAAAAACGGTGAGCCTGATGTCGCACAAACTCAAAAAATGGTGGATTATGCAATGGAGCACGGCATAAATTATTTTGATACCGCATGGTTTTACCACGGAGGCAAATCCGAACTTGCTGCAGGTAAAGTGCTAAAAAAATATCCGAGAAACAGTTATTATTTGGCGGATAAAATGCCTTTAAGAATTCTTGAAAATAAAGAACAGGTTTTAAAAGTTTTTAATGAACAATTACAAAAATGCCAAACCGGTTATTTTGATTTCTATCTTGCACACAATATAAATAAAAGAGAATGGGAAACATTAAAAAATTGCAATGTTTACGAACAGCTTTTGCAAAAAAAACAGGAAGGTAAAATAAAATATTTAGGCTTTTCCATACACGATACGCCGGAACTGTTGGAAGAAGTTATAAATACTTACAAATGGGATTTTGTTCAGCTGCCTATAAACCTTATAGACTGGGAAAAAACGGACAGCACAGGCTGGTATGGCGTTAATGCAAAAAAGCAGTATGAAATCGCGGCAAAGGCAGGTATTCCCGTAGTTGTAATGAATCCTTTAAAAGGCGGACAGTTATCAACACTTAACAAAGCTGCAGTTGATTTGTTAAAGAAAGAAAATCCCGATGCTTCTCCGTCGTCATGGTCTTTAAGATATGTTGCATCGCTTGAAAATGTTTTCTGCGTATTAAGCGGTATGACGGAAATGGAACATATTACGGATAATGTTAATACATTCATAAACTTTAAACCGTTGACGGAAAAAGAACAAAAAGTTCTTGCCAATGCAATTGCAGTTTATAAATCTTCGGGAGCAATTACATGTACATATTGCCAATACTGCACAGGGTGCCCTGTAGGAATAGATATTCCGAAAACTTTTAATATATATAATCAGTATAAAGCCGATAACAAAAAAGAAAATTTTATCGCAGCTTATGAAAGTATTGAAGAAGAAAACAGAGCTGACAAATGTATCAACTGCGGAATATGTAAACCGAAATGCCCTCAAAAACTTGATATTCCGAACCTTTTAAAAGAAACAGCGGAAACATATAAAGGAAACACTGATTAATTATGAATGAGCAAAGCCCGAAGCAGATTTTGCCTATAAAGAGGCGGTTGAACCGCTTCAAGCGG
>CAJOOL010000074.1 GCA_905236115.1 uncultured Endomicrobiia bacterium | reverse complement strand
GTATTCAAGCTTTCCTAATTTGTAATCAAAATATTCGTCCACGGCTCCGGTATAAATAATTGTTCCCGCTATAGAATTATAATAATCTTTTTTTGCAAGATAATCTTCATTAAGTTTCACTTCCACACCGTCCAGCATTTTGGCCGTCATTTTCGTATACCCGCCGACAGGGATACCTTGATACAAAGCATTAAAATAATTATTATCAAAAGTAAATCTCAAAGGAAGTCTTTTTATAATAAATGCAGGAAGCTCGCTGCACGCTTTTCCCCACTGCTTTTCCGTATATCCTTTAATCAATTTTTCAAAAATATCTTTACCTACGAGACTTATTGCCTGTTCTTCAAGATTTTTCGGTTCTGTTTTTATCTGTTTCTTTTGTTCATTGATTATTTTTTCTGCTTCTTGAGGAGTTTTGACTTTCCACATTTGGTTAAAAGTCAGCATATTAAACGGAAGAGAATATAATTCTCCTTTATAGTTTGCCATCGGAGAATTGGTAAATCTGTTAAATTCTGCAAATTGATTGATATAGTCCCAAACCGTTTTATTATTTGTATGAAAAATATGGGCACCGTATTTGTGAACATCTATACCGTCAACTTTCTCGGTATAAATATTTCCTGCAATATGATTTCTTTTTTCTATGACAAGAACTTTTTTATTTCGTTTCTTTGCTTCATTGGCAACAACGCAACCGAAAAGCCCCGCACCGACAACTAAATAGTCAAACAATTTTTCCTCTCTAAAAAATAAAAATTTTCACCGTAACCGCAATAAAGGACTTGAAGCGGCTCAACCGCCTCTTTATAGGCAAAATCTGCTCCGGCTTTGCTCATTCATAATTAATCAGTGTTTCCTTAATCAGCATTTCCTAAAAATTCCATTTTCATAATTATTCGGTGTTTTAAAATTTATCGCGAAAAGTTCCAATGAATTTAGAGGCAAAAAGCCTTGCGGTTTTCGTTTGAGAATTAATCAGCGTTTCCTTAGATATGCAGGTATTATATAAAAGAAACAGTATTATTTCAATATTTGTTATTTGTTGTTTTTCAGTTCGGCTAATTCTTTTCTGAAAAGTTCATTATCTTTTATCAGGCTTTCCATTTTGGTTTTTAACAAATCTATTTCAAGTTCCAGTCTCTTATTTTTTTCTTCGGGATAATCAGTATTTAACACTTCTCTGTTATCCGTGCTTTTCGGTAAAGACTTTTCTTCAATAAAATAATTAGCGGAAACATCCAACGCTTTGGCGAGTTTTTTTATGGACGAAAGCGACGGATTTTTCCCTGTCATCCATTCGCTGATTCTTTGCTGTTTGGTATCTGCCATGCAAGCCAGCTCTTTTTGAGTTAAATCTTTCTCAAACATCAGTTTTCGCAGCTGTTTGGCAAAAAAGGATTGTTCTTTTTCCATTAATATTCCTTAAGGAAGCAACTCCAACGAATTTATAGGCAAAATCTGCTTCGGGCTTTGCTCATTCATAATTAATCAGTCTGCTTGGAACAATTCTTTCAGCACAGAAAGCGTATTATTCGGAACACGGAAATTTCTTATACCATAGAACAGAAACGTGTTATGATACAATATTAGGTGTTGATGCACGCGGTAATAAATATTTCACTTGGTTTTATTCCGGTTATGCAAACGGACAAAAAATAAAATATTATTTTGATACATCGGCATATAAACCCGAAGAGTTGAAAAGTTTTGGCGGACATAGAATAATATTGCAGTATAATATCACAAAGGGCAGCAGATTTACCGATTGGAAAGGTGCCGCTGTACTTGATTTAACAGATTGGGAATAATTTCAAAACTTAAACTACCAACAGGCTTTTGCCTGTTGATAGTTTGGTATTTATACATATTTATTTCTACACATCAAAACGACAAGCTACTTCACTCTGCTCAGGATGACAGAAAAAGACAAGATTGCTTCGTCGCGATACTCGCTCCTCGCAATGACGACAACAACGAGATCTTTTCGACTCCGCTAACGCTCCGCTCAAAATGACAAAAATGAGGTTATTATTACAAGCGGCAG
>CAJOOL010000073.1 GCA_905236115.1 uncultured Endomicrobiia bacterium | reverse complement strand
TGCCATAGACGGACAGGAAGTAAAACTTCCTCTTCTCCTTCCCAAAGAACTGTGGATAGAAACCGGAAGATGGAACGTTTACGGTAAAGAACTTTTCAGAATAAAAGACAGAAAAAATGCGGAATTTGCTCTTGCTCCTACCCACGAGGAAGCTATAACCGACCTCGCAAGAAGTTTTATAAAATCATATAAACAATTGCCGATAATGTTATATCAATTCGGTATCAAATTCAGAGATGAAATACGTCCCCGTTTCGGTGTTATGCGTGCAAGAGAATTTATAATGAAAGATGCTTATTCTTTCCATGCGACGGAAGCCGACTTGGAAGCCTACTATAAAAAAGTTTATGAAGCTTACGAAAAAATATGTAAAAGGTGCGGTTTTAAGTACAGAGTTGTTGAGGCTGCATCCGGTGCAATCGGCGGAAATTTCTCTCATGAATTTATGGTGCTTGCAGATACCGGAGAAGAAGAAATAGCTTGGTGCAACTGCGGTTACGGTGCCAATTCCGAAAAAGCCGAATGTCTGCCAGATGAAACGGTTTCCGACGAAAAACCGCTTGATATGGAAGAAATTCTTACCCCTAATGTGGGAACAATTGAAGATGTTTCCAAATTTTTAAATTCTTCCGCACAGAAATTTATTAAAACTATTATTTATGTTGCTGACGGAGAACCTGTAGCGGCATTGGTGAGAGGCGACTACGAAATAAACGAAATAAAACTTCAGTCGTTAATCGGCTGTGCGGAACTTGAGCTTGCAACACCGGAAATAATTGCTGAAGTGACAGGTGCAAAAGTCGGCTTCGCCGGTCCAGTTAATTTAAAGAAAAAGATTAAAATTTATGCCGATTATTCCGTCGTAAATATCGTTAACGGTGTTATAGGTGCAAATAAAGACGATACACATATTAAAAATGTAAATTATAACAGAGATTATAAAGCCGACGTTGTCGCAGATTTAAGAAAAGTTGTTCACGGCGATACCTGCCCCAGATGTAAAAAAGAAAAACTGCAGTTCTCAAGAGGTATAGAAATAGGCCACGTTTTCAAACTCGGCACAAAATATTCCAAGTCTATGAAAGCAACGTATTTGGATGCAAACGGCAAAGAACAACTTATGGTTATGGGCTGTTACGGTATAGGCGTTACAAGAATTTTGGCCGCCACGATAGAACAGTCTTACGACGAAAACGGTATTATTTGGCCGGTAGCTTTGGCGGCATATAAAGTTTGTATAATCCCCGTTGATTTCAAAAATGAGCAGATAAAACAAACGGCCGAAAAAATATATAATGAATTGAGAGCATTAAAAATAGATGTGCTTCTTGACGACAGAGACGAAAGAGCAGGAATCAAATTTAAAGATGCCGACTTGATAGGTATTCCTTTCAGAATTACTATCGGCGAAAAGAATTTGAAAGACGGCAATGTGGAATTTAAAAACAGAAGAGACGATAAGTCCGCCGCCAAAATTATCAAAGCAGAAGAAATAGTGAACTTTATAGTTGAACAATTAAAAGGTTAAAAAAATAAAAGGCGGAGGTTACATAGCATCCCCCCGCCCGACACGGAAGTGGAGAAAGGATTTGCCTCAAAAGGCTTTTTCCCTGTTTGCTCCCATATCACCGGTAAATTTATCAAACTTTCTATCTTTTTGTCAAGTTTTTTATATCCTTAGGAAGTGATATTAAAAATATGTGTTTTTTTTCTTGACTAAAAAATAATAAAAAGGCATAATATTAGGATAAAAATTAAAATAAAAAATTTAAAATAAAGGGAGTAAATCAAAATGAAAGAAGGAATTCATCCGAAATATGTAGAATCAACGGTCACTTGTGCTTGCGGTTATACATTTAAAACCAGATCAACAAAGCCGGAAATCAAGCTGGAAATCTGTTCAAACTGCCATCCGTTCTTCACGGGAAAGCAGAAACTTATTGACTCCGCAGGAAGAGTAGAAAAGTTCCAGAAGAGATTTATCGCTACCGACGGAAAAACCGTTGTAAGAAAGAAGAAAGAAAAGAAAGTTTCTACGCCGAAAAAAGTTTCCAAACTTTTAACTTCCACACCCAAAAGAACAAAAAAAGACGTTAAAAAAGACGTAAAGAAAGATGTAAAAAAGGATGCGGCAAAAGAAGCTAAAAAAGAAAAATAAATAAATTTTTAAATATTGACAGGATTTCATTTTAAACAAATTATGATTTCCTGTCATATTTTTTTTGTTATTCAACCGTTCAGCTAACTATAAGCTTTCGGATGAGGGAAAACAAAATGAAAGAAAAACTCAAAGAGATAATCAAAAAATTTTCAGAAATAGAACAAAAGCTCGGCGATGCAAATATCATATCCAATCAGGAAGAATACAGAAAATTATCAAAAGAACATTCGTATCTTTCGCCGATAGTTGAAAAATCCGAAGAATATTTTAAATTGTTAAAAGATATAGATGATTTGCAGGAGCTGAAAAATTCCGACGATAAAGAAATGAGGGAAATGGCCTTTGCGGAATACGACGAAGCACAAGCAAAGAAAGAAACTATGGAGACTGAAATTCGTCTTATGCTGATACCGCCCGACCCTCACGAAGACAGAGATATTATCGTGGAAATCAGAGCAGGAACAGGCGGTGAAGAAGCCGCACTTTTTGCCGGGGATTTATTCAGAGCCTATACCAGATTTGCGGAAAGAAACGGCTGGAGACATGAAATTATTGACAGCAATCCTACAGGTCTTGGCGGATATAAAGAAGTGGTATTTTCCGTAACGGGCGATAAAGTATGGAAATATTTTAAGTTTGAAAGAGGAACCCACAGAGTCCAGCGAGTTCCCGAAACGGAAGCATCCGGCAGAGTACATACATCTGCAATAACGGTGGCCGTGCTTCCCGAAGCCGAAGAAGTGGACGTGGAGATAAAGCCCGAAGATTTAAGAATAGATACATACAGGGCAAGCGGTGCAGGCGGACAGCATGTAAAT
>CAJOOL010000072.1 GCA_905236115.1 uncultured Endomicrobiia bacterium | reverse complement strand
TTTCGGGAAAGTGCGTCATATAGGAATCGAACCTATAACCTAACGGTTAAGAGCCGTTTGCTCTACCAATTGAGCTAATGACGCATTACTCTCACAACCGACAGCGGAAATTATACAAAATTATTAAATAAAATATCAAGTATTTGTTTCGGTTATTTTTTCAATAAATTGATAATCTTTTTTGTTCTTGATAAAATTTCAATAAAATGATATACTAAGCAAGTTCTTTGCAGGGGTGGTGGAACGGCAGACCCGCAGGTCTCAGAAGCCTGTCCGTGTATAGCGGGTGCGAGTTCAAATCTCGTCCCCTGCACTGGAAAAACAATTTACAATTTTAAATTTGTAATTGATGGCAGACGGCTGAAGACGGTTTTAGCAGAAAGGCAGCTCTTCGGCAGCTGCTTTTTTATCCCGCTAAAAAAATTTTATCTCGCCAAAAACGGAAGAAGTTTACTGTTCCATGTCATTGTGTCTCTGGTATCCAAAATCTTCAAAACTCTTCCGTGCTCAATGTGCGACACTCCAAAAATCAAGTCCGCATATTTTAATTTCACCAAATAATCATTATCTTTTTTTTCTATATTCAAAACTTCCGCAGGCATAGGTATCATATTCTGTTCTTTCTTTGCACCGATTAAATGACCTATATAATGAGCAATATCTCTGGAGTCCGTTATCTTGGCCAGAACTTTATCCCCGTTGCATAAATCTTCTATTTTTTTCCCTGCAGAATCTTCAAATATGACGGTTTCCAGCTCTATTGCGGAAGAATACTCGCCGGAAACTGTCTCTTTCGGAAATTCTTCCGGAAAATAATCCGGCAGCTTTCTGTATTCTCTTAAAGTCAGCTCCTGTGCCACTATTTCAACGGTTATATCGTTTCCGGAAAAAAACGTTTCAATAGTATTTTTTACGTCTTGAATTGTTAAAATTTTATTATCTTTTAAATTTCCGCTTACAAACTCCCTGAGTTTTATGTCTATAGTCTTGGTATAGTTTTCTATCACACCGTTCAACAGACGGTAAGAATAAATTTCCTTTTCAAAAGAAAACCAGTCTACCTTTATATCCTGCTCATAAATCACGGGATTATAGCTCATAACGGTGCTGAATCTGAGCAAATCAAGATTTCTGTTATTTGTTATTATATGTATCAGTCCGAAAATATTTTCATTTTTTATATTAATTTTGGCTTTGTATGCCGTGATGAATTTTAAAAGCATTCCTACATAAGCTATGGCTTTATTGAAGTTTCCCCCCATAAATTCCAAAGCCATCTTTGCTTCGGATTCTTCACATCCGGTATCATTCATTAAAGCCTTAATCTTTTCCACAGTGATGTTTGTTAAATTCAACGCCATTTTGAAATCCTTTAAAACTTGGTTTTTGAGGAAACGCCGGTTATCAATCACCAATTATAATTGTTAATTATAAATTGTATTTTTCAGCTTCTCGGGTGAGCACTATTATATACTCTCTTTAAACTTTCCAAAGTTACATGCGTATAAATCTGTGTCGTTACCAAATTCTTATGCCCCAGCATTTGCTGAACGCTCCTTATATCGCACCCGTTATCCAAAAGATGTGTAGCAAAAGTATGCCTTATGGTATGCGGCGAAACTTTTTTTACCAACCCCGCCTTAATAAACCAATTATGCAGAACTTTTCTGGCACCCCTTTGTGTTATTCTTTTTCCGTATCTGTTTAAGAACAGAGGCGAATTCATATCCAACCGCACACCTTCGGCATTTTTTTCGTCAATATATTTTTTTATTGCCCACAGACATTTATCGCCTGCAGGAACCAATCTTTCGGAAGACCCCTTACCGAAAACTTTCACGCTTCCGGAAATCAAATCAATATCTTTCAAATCCATACTCACCAGCTCTTCTATTCTTAACCCGGAAGAATACAAAAGCTCCAGCATAGCCTTATCTCTTAAAGCCATACCGGGTAAATCCAGCAGTTTCAACATTTCTTCTTTTGTAATAAATACGGGAATCAGCTTCTGTCTTTTCGGCACAGCCAGCGTGGCCGCAGGGTCTGTTTCTATTATCCCCGAACCGGAAAGATATTTATAAAAAGATTTCACTACCGCCAGTTTTCTTATGATTGAAGATTTTTTTAAATTTTGATTATACAATTCGGCAAGATAATCTCTTATCATATTCTTACTGCAGGCTCTCAGTTGCAAATTTGCGGATTTTTTTATAAACTCCGCAAACTCATACATATCGCTGCGGTAAGCCTTTGCCGTCAGGCCGGAATAATTTCTTTCGGCGGAAAGGTACTGAATAAATCTTTCTATATCTTGAATTTGTTCTTTATTTTGTTTTTCTTCCGTATAATTCATACTGCTAATTATACAAAATTTTTCCCGTCTTTTAACAGTTCTATTTCTTTTTTCAACAATGCAATTTCCGCATTCACTCTTTTATTGTTTTCTTCTATCAGGTTCATTATGAACTTAAAATTGATATTTTCATTGATATTTTCGTTTTTGCCGTAAGAAACATCTTCTTCCGGTTTCTCTGCAAAAAATTCCAAAGGCTTACCGGTAATCTCGGCTATCTTTTTTAAATTTTCCAAAGAAACGTTTGTTTTTTCATTTATCATTTGACTGATAAAAGACTGTTTAACCCCCAGCTTTTCGGCCGCTTGTGCCTGTGTCATTCTGGACTGTTTTATCGCTTCTTTTATTTTTTTCCCGGATACTTTTTCAAACATTTATAGTCTCTTATATAAACTCTTGACTTTTATAATTTAATTGATTATAATATAAGTAATAAAATAAGTTATTTGCTTATATGATTTAAATTTTAAAAAAATAAAATGCCGAGCGGGCTGTTTTGGCACACTGCCAAAAACATAGCACAGCTTGGAAAGAAGATAAATACTTTTCCACAGCATTATCTCTCGGCGAGAGTATACCAAAAAACGGAGTTTTTTGGTATGGCTGAGAGGCTCTTTGGAAATAAATTACATTTACAGCGAAAAAACAGAAAATTTTGGGCTACAGCATCGTATTCGCCTCAAACTTTGCAGTTTTTTCTGTGTCCTCTCGTCTTGGTGGTTTGTTCAAAAAAAAGGAACCCGAGGGGTTAGCCTCGGATAATATAAAAATAAAAAACAAAAAGGAGAAAAATTATGAAAAAACTAAAACAGATGTATAGATGTATGGAAGAATGGATGTCTGGAAACGGCGAAACAACGGGATGCCCGACAAAAACACTCGGGCATGACAGACGG
>CAJOOL010000071.1 GCA_905236115.1 uncultured Endomicrobiia bacterium | reverse complement strand
GTCATCCCCGAATGTTGTTGTCGGGGATCTCGCAGTTGAAAACGACGAAAGAGGAACCCGAGGGATTAGCCTCGGATAATATAAAAAATAAAACAAAAAGGAGAAAAATTATGAAAAAACTTAAACAGATGTATAGATGTATGGATGACCGGAAGTATAGAAACAAAAAAACGACGGGATGCCCGACAAAGACACTCGGGCATGACAGACGGTGTGGTTTCACCCTCGTAGAGCTGGTTATTACAATCGCCATTGTTATTATTCTTTCGGTAATCTCAGTGCCGATTTATCGCGGATATGTAGACAAATCCAAAATGGCTGAAGGGTATGCACTATTGGGAGTTATACTTTCAGCACAGAAAGCATACTACAGCGAATATGGTAATTTTTATAAAGCTGTAGGTGGTATACAAGATAATCTTACGAGTTATGATCCAGTTCTTGGCATTGATTCTCGTGGCAATAAATATTTTACACTGTTTACACCGAGTGTTGGTATATATATCGGTAGTGAAAATCCTAAAGTTTCATTTCATTCATATGTTCCAATACCTGAAGAATTAATCAAAAATAATAAAAATTACCTGAGAGTCGCATATAATGTTAGTATTGGTTTATTTAGTAGCGGTTCTACTACCGACGAATTTCTTTTGTAATAAACGAATTAATACAACAAAAATAAATAATTTACTTAAAATTTTGATTTAATAAATACAGGTCAAAACATAGCTTTGACCGAAAAAAACGAGCAGAGGAATTTTTCTAAAAATTTTCTTCTGTTCGTTTCCTGTTTAAACTATTCAACTGACTTTTCAACAGCGAGATTTCCGACAGTGCTGTTGCACGTGCCACTCGGGAGTGACAGATTTTTTGTTGTTGCTGTTCTCAACTTTTCAACTCTCTTCCAATACTCTAACCGGTATATTTTTTCTTCTCGGCAGGAGTATATGTTTTTGATTTTTCAATAGCTTCTACTATTTTATTTTCTATATTTTTTGGAACTGTTCCTATAAATTCGGCAAGAGCTTTTTCATACATTTTTTGAAAATCTAAAATTTTTATTTGTTTTAGATGTTGCCTGCCGCACTGTATGTAAGATTCTTTTTTTAATGTTTCTTTCCATTCCGTTTGTTTGATAACTATAAATCCTTTCGGATCAAAAGCGTACCTTTCTTTTACTTTTTCTTCTTTTGAAGTTACATAAAAATAATGTATTACATCTTCGGTTTTATAAATAATTATAATTCTGTGACCTACAGGAGAATCCGGAGGTAAATTTGCAAAATAAGCAACCCATTTACGCAAAGGTATTTTATCGGCAGGAATTTTCATTATCGGCAAAATCCTCTTTTATGGCTTCCAGTGATTCCGTATCTTGTTGCTGAAACGGATCTTCGCTCTTTTTCAAATTTTTAGGATTGTCAAAAAAATCCAACAGTAACATTTTTGAACGGCCGCCGTTTATCACTTCTTTTTCATGTTTTTTCCAATCAGGATAATTATGAGAAAAATCACTGATTTCATCCGGTGTCATTTTTCCGAATTCAAAAATCGCAAAATCAAGAGATTCTATAAAACTTTCTGAAAGTTCATCTTGTTCCTGTTTCGTTATCTTTCTTTCAAATTCACTGATATCATCAACACAACTTAATAAATCGTATTCCGAAGAATTTGCTCCAAAAGGAATTTTTTGATACAAAACATCTTTCACGGCAGATGCTACAGGACCTTTTCTCATTGCATAATACTCATCTCCGGTAAAAAGAAAACCGAAATGTCTTAAATGATATCTGTCGGCAAAATATATTATTTTAAGTAAATACATAATATTAAATCTTGCTTGATTATCGGACTTATTTTGTATATAAAATAAAATTTGTAATATCTTTCTGATAGATACCATTTTCTTCCTCTTTACTTTACAAAACTACTCTTTTTTTAGAAAAAAGTTCCAACAAATTTAGAGATAAAAAGCCTTGCAATTCCCGTTTGAGAATTAATCAGCGTTTCCTTAATTTTTACTTCTTTGACCATTATAGCCTAAATTCTTTTTGTTGTCAATAGGCGTACAGTTGGGTGGTTTGCGGTTCGGTTTCGGACTCGGGAGCAGTTTCGTTTTGGGAAGCTAATTTTAATTCGTGAATAATTCCAGCTTCCGGGTTGAGCTCGGTATCGCTTTCGGTTTCGCTTTCAGCTTCCGGGACGGTTTCAATTTCGGCTTTGATTTCACTTTGAGTTTCAGGTTCTGCTACGGGTTCTGTTTTAACTTCTTCCTGCTTATATTCCTGCCGAGGTTCCTTTTCTTTTTTTTCAACAAAATTCAACAATTCGCTTACAGTTACGAAATCATAGCCTTTGGTTTTCAGTTTTTCTATCAGCTCGGGAAGCATTTTTATAAGCCTTGTGCTTTTAGATAAATCGTGCATCAAAAAAACCGCTCCGGGCTTGGCATTTTTATAATATTGGTTTAATAAATCCCGCCAAGACCATCCCGGTTTCCAGTCCGTGCCGAAGCTCCAGTTAATAACCCTGTATCCGTTTTCACGTGCAGCCTTAATTGCGGCCGGCCGCATATATCCGTAAGGAAACCGCACAAGCCTCGTTCTGTAGTCCGTTATCGTCTCTATCAATTCCTGTGTTTTTATAATTTCATCGGACATCGCTTCTTTTAAATCTTCAAAATCTTTTTCCGATTTTATTTCAGATTCATAAAAATTTATATGATTGTATGTGTGGTTGCCGATTTCGTGCCCGTCGTCATAAATTTCTTTTACAAGGTGAGGCATTTTTTCTATAGATTCGCCCAAAAGAAAAAATGTGGCTTTTACTTCTTTATCTTTTAAAATTTCCAAAACAGCCTTTGTGTTCAGCCCCGGGCCGTCGTCAAAAGTTAATGCTATTTCTTTTCTTGTTCCGTCTCCGTTGGCAAAAAAAATCCTTTCCGCATTTATACCGCCGCTAAACAGAGCCGTAAAAAATACGACACATAATAAGACTATAATTTTTTTCATATTTTTTTAATTATACCTTATCGCTTCCAAAGGTTCCAGCTTTGATGTCTGATAAGCGGGATAAAGACCGGAAATTATCGTTATGCCGAATGCACAAAGTGCCACAAGAAGAATATCCGAAGGAATTATTACCACGGGAAGTCTGTCAACATAATATATGCCTTGCGGAAGTTTGAATATCTCAAAATTTTTAAGCCCGTAACTGATTAAAAGTCCTGCCGACAACCCCAAAACCGTGCCGATACTGCCGACGATAAAACCCTCGTAAAAAAATATTTTTGATATTGAAAATTTGGAAAAGCCCATTGCCGAAAGTATGCCTATTTCTTTTGCTTTTTCCACGCTGAGCAGCAAAATATTTGAAATGATATTAAACGATGCGACGATAATAATTAAAGCAAGAATTATAAACATCATAAGCTTTTCAAGTTTTAATGCGGAAAATAAATTTTTGTTCATTTCTATCCACGAACGTGCTCTATACGGGTAACCAAGTTTTTCCTGCAAACTTTTTGCATAAATATTTGCTTTATCAAAACTTGCAGTTCTTACCGCCAGCCCGCTGACACCGCCGTCAAAAGAAAACATCTCATCGGCAGTCTTTAAGTCCACATAAGCAAGCGTCGTATCGTATTCATACATACCGGAATGAAAAACGGCTTCTATTTTCAGCTTTTTCATTTTCGGAACCGACGACATTTGGCTGGGAAACATCACTATTACGTTGTCGCCCACCTGTGCATGTATGGAGTTGGCAAGTTCGTTGCCTAAAATTATTCCGTCTTCGGAAATTTCGTTATCCAAAATAATGCTGTCTTTTTTTATTTTACCGCCAAGCCCCATAAGGCTGTCTTCGGATTTTAAATCTATTCCTTTTATCAAGGCTCCCGTTCCCTGCGTGTAGCCCTGTTTTTTGATAATGGACTGCCCGAAAATATACGGAGCAGAAGCCTGAACAAAATCAAAGGATTTTATTTCTTCGGCAATTTCTTTGTAATCGTCAAAAAGAGTTCCGTCAACTTTTGTTAAATAAATGTGCGGCTGAATGCCTAAAATTTTAGTTCTGATATCCTGCTGAAAGCCCGTCATTACCGAAAGCGTTATCACCAAAGCAGCCACGCCCAACATCGTACCGCCAATGGCAATAAGTGTAGTGAGAAAAGCAAAAAATCCTTTTCTTCTTGCTTTAATGTATCTGTAAGCGATAAAAAGTTCCGCAGAATTAAACATTACAGTTCAGGTCTCATTGTAGGGAAGAATATTACTTCTCTGATAGATTCCGACCGGGTAAGTATCATAACAAGTCTGTCTATACCTATTCCCAGTCCGCCCGTAGGAGGCAATCCCTGCTCCAAAGCATTTATATAATCTGCATCATACGGCTGGGCTTCTTCATCGCCTTTAACTTTGGCTTCCATCTGCTGTTGAAATCTTATTTTCTGCAAGTGAGGATCGTTAAGCTCGGAATATGCATTGCAGATTTCCATTCCGTTGATATAAAGCTCAAATCTTTCAGCAATTTCCGGCTGATCAAATTTAACTTTTGTAAGAGGAGAATATATTGCGGGATAATCCATAACAAATGTCGGCTGCTGCAAGTTCGGGATAACTTTCTCGTCAAGAACTGCATCCAATACTTTCTGGTCGCCTGCATCCGGAGCAACGTCAAGGTTTAAGTGTTTTACATATTCATACATTTTGCCCGTTCCGACATACTGTAAAAGTTCAAGCCCTGTATATTCTTTTATCAAATCAAAAAGTCTTGCTCTTCTGAAATTTAAGTTTAAATCTTTTGCACCGATAGTTTCTGCAGCATTTTTTATCAATACTTCGGTCAAATCCATCATATCGTTGTAATCGGCATAAGCCTGATACAATTCCATCATTGTAAATTCAGGATTGTGGTTTCTGTCAATACCTTCATTTCTGAAATTTCTTCCTATTTCAAAAACTCTTTCTATTCCGCCGACGACTAATCTCTTTAAGAAAAGTTCCGGAGCAATTCTCATATACAAGTCCATATCAAGTGCGTTGTGGTGGGTAACGAACGGCTTTGCGTTTGCTCCGCCCGCAAGTGTCTGCAGGATAGGTGTTTCCACCTCAATAAAGCCCAACTCTTCAAGCTTTTTTCTGATGGAAGAAATTATAGCACTTCTTTTTTTGAACACTTCTTTTACTTCCGGGTTAGCGATTAAGTCCAGGTATCTCTGTCTGTATCTGGTTTCGGTATCTTTTAAACCGTGCCACTTTTCCGGCAACGGTCTGAAAGCTTTTGTCGCTATTGAGAATTTGTCGGCTTTAAGGCTCAATTCTCCGGTTCTTGTTCTGAAAGGTACGCCTGTTATTAAAACGAAGTCGGATAGGTCTGAAAATTCTTTAAACATTTTAAAGTCTTCATCGCCGACTTGGTCTTTACGGACATAAACCTGTATTCTTCCCGTTCCGTCAACTATATCAATAAAGGAAGCTTTTCCCATATCGCGGCGGGACATCATTCTTCCCGCAACGGAAACCTGTTCCTTTGCCATTTCTTCTTTCTGCAAAGATTCAAATTTTTCTCTTACCTGTGCGATTTTGGTATCTATTTTTATTCTTGCCGGATACGGATTGATTTTATTTTCTCTCATAGTATCGGCTTTATTTTTTCTCTGCGATATTATCGTGTCAATTGTTGCCTGTGAAGTTTCTTTTTGAGTTTCTTTTTGTGCCTCGTTTTTAGATTTGTTGCTCTGCTGTTGATTTTTGTTCTGATTGTCTTGCATTTTTGTATCCTTTAATAAAATATATTTCATTTAAATATGGAGTTTATTTTTTGCCGAAAAATTCATTGAATTTTTATTAAAACTTTAATTAAAACTTTCCGGCGGCATTTTTATCATTCTCAAATTTTTATTCCCATTCAATTGTAGCGGGAGGCTTCTGCGAAATATCGTAAACTACTCTGTTGGCACCTTTCACCTCGTTTATTATTCTGGAAGAAATTTTTCCTAAAAGGTCGTAAGGAAGTTTTACCCAGTCGGCCGTCATTGCGTCTACGGAATTCACCGCTCTGATAACTATAGTGTATTCGTAAGTTCTCTGGTCACCCATAACTCCGACGGTTTTTACCGGAAGAATTATTGCAAACGACTGCCAGATTTTTTCATACAGTCCTGCTTTTCTTATTTCGTAGTCAACTATTGCGTCAGCTTCTTTAACTATCCTTAATTTTTCTTCGGTTATTTCACCTAAAGTTCTGATAGCCAAACCCGGACCCGGAAAAGGCTGTCTGTCAATAATTTCGTTCGGTATTTTCAGTTCTCTGCCAAGCTGTCTTACTTCGTCTTTAAACAGAGATTTTAACGGCTCAACCAGTTTCATTTTCATTTTTTCCGGCAGTCCGCCGACATTGTGGTGGCTCTTTATCGTTACGGCTTTACCGATTTTGGCACTTTCTATAACATCGGGATAGATAGTCCCCTGCAGCAGAAAATCAATACCTTTTAATTTTTTTGCTTCTTTTTCAAAAACTTCTATAAAAGTATGTCCGATAATTTTTCTTTTCTGTTCGGGGTCGGTAACGCCTTTTAATTTATTCAAAAATAATTTTTTCGCATCAACTATTATTAAATTTTTGCCGAACTTTTTACCGAAGATTTTTCTTACTCTTTCAGTCTCGCCCAATTTTTGCAGACCGTGGTCAACGTATACGCTGAAGAGCTGTTTGCCTATGGCTTTATGCAACATTATTGCTGCTACCGAAGAATCCACACCGCCGGACAATGCACAAAGAACTTTACTTTTGCCGACCTGTTTTTTGATTCTTGAAATTTCGTCTTTGATGTAGTTTTTCATTGTCCAGTTTTTCTGAAGTTTACAGACTTTAAAAAGGAAGTTGTCAAGAATTTGTTTACCGAAAGGCGAATGGTGAACTTCCGGATGAAACTGAACGCCGTAAATTGTTCCAGCTTCATTTATTATTGAAGCGTTCGGGCAATTTTTGGAACTTGCAACAACTTTAAAATTTTTAGGAAGTTTTGTCAATTTGTCGCCGTGGCTCATCCAGACGGGCATCTTATTTTTCAAACCGTCAAAGAGCAATGATTTCATTTTTATTTCAATATCGGCCAGTCCGTATTCTCTCTGTTTGGAATACTGAACTTTCCCGCCCAGATGATGTGCAATAAGCTGCATACCATAACAGATACCGAGTATCGGAACATTCAAGTTCCACACTTTTTTATCCGGGTGAGGTGCACCCTTTTCATATACGCTCATTGGTCCGCCGGAAAGGATTACCGCTTCAACCGTATTTAAAATTTCTATCTCGTCAAGTTTTTTGTTTCCCGGAAAAATTTCGCAGTAAACCTGCGATTCTCTTATTTTTCTTGCGATAACCTGCGTATACTGCGAACCGAAATCAAGAATTAAAATCATTAAGATACCCCTTACGACAATTTACAATTTATAATTTATAATTAACGGCAACAGAAAAGGTCAAACGGCGGTTTTTATATTATATAACCTGTTCGCATTCTTCAAAACCCTCTGCATTTTTTATATAACCACTGTGAACATCGTATTTCATTCTCATCCAATTTTTTCCTTCAGACTGTGCTTCTTTTGGAACCGGAGCATAAGCGGTAAATATGGTTTTGGCATCCAAGTCTGAGGAATTACTGGGACTAAACAAAGTAAAATATTTATTTCCTCTGGCATCTATACCTAGAACAGGATCGTAACTACACCAAGTATTCCATGCGGAATTTTTTTCATAAAAATATGCCCATTCGGCATAATAGGTTTTCTGTGCGGTAAGAAGCGTAGACATTAAAGCACGCCCTTCGGAAAGCATAGCACGTTTCATATTGCTTTTGTAAACTGCCGTTGCCGCCAAAGTTAAAATACCTGCAATAATGATAACAATAACCAACTCTATCAACGTAAAACCGCTCTTGTTTATGTTCTTCAAGATCCCCCCTTTAACGACGATTTATAATTTATAACCAACAACAAAAGATAAAACCATATTTTTTAGTTCCATATTATATCATACTATTTTTAATATAGCAAAATGTTGTATAGTCTGTTTTTATAAATCCAAACTGTTTGGATTTAACAAAAAATCTTTAATATTCATTATCAGTATTCCGTCATTGTTATGCCATACGGGCGAAGAATCTTTCACTATAACAATTTTCTTAAAAGAATCGTCTATATTAACCAAAGAATTTGTTTCCTGTTCCATTTTTTCTTTATCGGGTATTGCAAATGCAGATTGAATATAATATCTCTTACTTCCCTGATTACAAACAAAATCCACTTCAAGTTGTTTTCTTT
>CAJOOL010000070.1 GCA_905236115.1 uncultured Endomicrobiia bacterium | reverse complement strand
TGACGCTTACGACGCAAAACAGCTTTCTTTACAAACTCCGTTTCTTACAAAAGATCATATTGAATATTTAAAACGTTCCGTTCAGACTGAGCTTGTTTCAAACGGCGTATTCGTTTCGGAAGTAAATATTTCGGTTTCAAAAACTCTTGATTTGATTCAGAGCGAAGATACTTATTCTTTTGCAACGCTTGATGTTTCCGGCGGTGTCGTAACGCTTTTTATAAGTGAGGCGTTTTTGAGACAGCTTGATAAACTTCCCTCCGATGAAAAAGAATATATGCTGCTTCAGCTTGCAAAACATGAAACGTCCGAATATATTGCGTTGTCGTCAGGCAGTGTGTCTGACTATGCCGAATTTCATAAACGGCTTGAAAAAGATTTAGGACAAAAAAGATTAACGGATTTTGCAAAATCCGTTGTGCCGGATGTTTTGAGAATGAAAAACTGTATTTTAAATGTTGTTGATGTCTTAAATAATTTACAAATAAGTTCTGTTTCGTCTTCAGCCCAGATTTCAACTAAAGATATGGATAACGTCCGCAATGACGTAAATGCCGGGCTGCTTTACTGGACAGAGATTTTGGCACATACTTTAAACGGAGATATTGTTCTGGTTTTTGACGGAAGACAAGGTCTTAAAGAAATTCCTAATGAAATGTTTAAAGATGTTTTATTTTTGGTCTCGGTTTTAAATGATACGGAAAAATCGGCATTGTTTAAAATTTTTGAAACCGCATCACGAAAAAATGAAAATTTCCGCACCAAAGACGGCGTATTAAAACTGCTTGAAAATTATGTTGATACGGATTCCGCGGAATACAAATTAATTTCCGAATTTATTTCTTATATTTATTCCGATACTTCTTTACGTGATAATCTTGTTGAAACTGCCGCAGAAACTTTATCTGCAGATTTATACGTTGAAACAGGCTCCGACAATTTACACTACCTGCTTGCTTCCGCCTAAAAATTAAACAGCCACGGTCTTTCAATTGACAATATGCTGCAAAAAGTATAAAATTATTGTTTATGTTATATATCATTTCCATATCGGTATTATTATTTTCCGTTATTGTTCACGAAGTTTCCCACGGCTGGGTTGCTTATAAGTGCGGCGACAGTACCGCCAAAGTTTTGGGCAGACTTACGCTTAATCCTGTTTATCATATAGATATTGTAGGAACAATACTTCTTCCTTTGGCTCTGGTTTTTATCGGTCTTCCGGCATTCGGCTGGGCAAAGCCCGTTCCTATAAATATGAGAAATTTTAATAATCCCAAAAGAGATATTTTATATGTTTCCGCTGCAGGCGTATCGGCGAATATTCTTTTAGCCGTAATTTCTGCAATACTTATGTTTTTTATAAGAAATTATTTTGCAAATGTTGAAATTTTCGCTTATACGTATATCGCTTTGCAATATATGGTAATTATAAATATTGTTCTTTTCGTGTTTAATCTGGTTCCCGTTCCGCCTTTGGACGGTTCAAAGATTTTATTGTATATTCTCCCGAGCAAATGGGCTGTTCAGTATATAAAAATAGAAAAGTTCGGTTTTTTGATAATTATAGTGCTTCTTACTACGGGAATTTTATGGAAAATTATCGGACCGATAGTAAATTTTCTTATAAAAATTTTACTTTAATTGTAAATTATAAAATACGGAGTATTTTTTATGACTAACAAAAGAGTTTTATCGGGGATGAGACCGACAGGGAGACTGCATTTAGGTCATTATTTCGGTGCATTAAAAAACTGGGCGGAAATTCAGAATAATTATGAATGTTTCTATATGGTTGCGGACTGGCATGCCCTTACCAGCAACTATGCCGATACTTCGGAAATAAAAGAAAATTCCATTGATATGGTTATAGACTGGCTTACTGTCGGCATAAATCCGAACAAAGCCGTTATTTTCAGACAGTCGGAAGTTAAAGAACATGCTGAACTGTTTTTAATACTTTCCATGATAAGTCCTTTAGGCTGGCTTCAAAGATGTCCGACTTACAAAGAACAGCTTAAAGAAATACAGTCTAAAGATTTGAACAATTACGGTTTTTTGGGCTATCCGGTTTTGATGGCTGCCGATATTCTTTTGTATAAAGCACAGAATGTTCCCGTCGGTGAGGACCAGCTGGCACATTTGGAATATTCAAGAGAGATTACAAGACGTTTCAATAATTTCTACGGGGAAGTTCTTCTTGAACCGCAGGCACTTCTTACCAAAACCGCACGCGTTCCCGGGCTGGATAAAAGAAAAATGTCCAAATCCTACGGTAATTCCATTCTTATTGCTGAAAGCGAGGACGAAGTAGTAAAGAAAGTTAAGACTATGTATACCGACCCTTTAAGGATAAAAGCCACTGATGAGGGACATCCGGACGGCTGTGTGGTGTTTGCTTTTCATGAACTGTTTAATAAGGATTTTGAAAAAAGAAAGCAGGAGTGCAAAGGCGGATGTATCGGCTGTGTAAAATGTAAAAAAGAACTTGCCGATTTGATGTGTGCTTTTACAAAACCGTTTGTTGAAAAAAGAAACGAACTTTTAAAAGATAAAGCCGCAGCAGAAAAGATATTGGCGGAAGGCGGCAAAAAAGCAAGTGCCGTTGCCGCAGAAACAATGAAAGAAATCAGAAAAGCGTTACATTTTTAATTTATAATTTACAATTTAAAATTTATAATTGTCGGTAAAATGCTAAACCTGTCATCCCCGAGTGTTTCACTCGGAACAACTGTCTGGGATTTCTCAATGAAACGCTGATTATTCGTCCGCAGGACACATAAAACTATCAGCTAAGAAAGTGCGAAGCATTTTCTGACTTAGCTTAGGGAAAACGAAGTTTTCCCGGCTCAGCTAAAATTTTTCGGAGAAAAATTTTTATGTATGACGTTCATTTGGATACATTTGAGGGGCCGTTAGACCTCTTGCTTCATTTGGTCAGAAAGTCAGACCTTGAAATACAGGAAATACAGGTTTCCGAGATTACTTCGGAATATTTATCATATATTGATACCATGAAAAATTTAGACCTTGACACTGCCGGGGATTTTCTTGTTATGGCATCAACTTTAATGCAGATAAAAGCGAAAATGCTTCACCCCGATAATGAGAAAGATAAAGACGATGCCGACGAAGAGCTGGATAAAATAAAGGAAAGACTTATTGAATATCAAAAATATAAAGATGCTTCCAAACTTCTTGCAGGCAGGCAGCAGGAATATTCGCAGACTTATTACAGACCGAGGACAATAGACGGGGAAACCGAATACGAATTTGAGGCATCCATAGAAGATTTGGTCAGAAGTTTTCAGGATGCTTTAAGAACCCTGCCGGAAGAAGTGCGTGAAATAATGTATAAAGAAATTCCCGTAGAGACGAAAATGAGAGAAGTTCTTGATATTCTTGAGGGAAAACAGTATGTAAATTTTAACGAAATTTTAAAAATCCAACAGAATCGTTATTCAATGGTTGTTTGTTTTATGGCGGTTTTGGAACTTGTAAAAAATAAACAGATTCTTGCCAAGCAGTCCGAGATGTTTGAAGATATAAGAATTTATAGAATTTATGATAATATTCAAGACGATGATACAAGTATTGTCCGTCCGGAAGATAAAGACGAGCTGGATTTGAAAATTGAACAACCCTTGCAGGAACAACAGAATGTTAAGCCGGAAGAACAGCCTTTTGTTTTGGAACAGGAAAATACGGGCGGAAATAATTTTACAGGGGAATACCATGGAAATTAACGATATAAAAAAAGTAATAGAATCTTTGTTGTTTGTTTCGGACAAACCGTTGTCCAACAGACAGCTGGCTGCTGTTCTTAAAGAAGATTTACAGGAAAATATTAAAGTTGAAGATGTTGTAAAAGAACTTCAGGCGGATTATGAGCAGCTTGACCGTTCTTTTGAAATCAAATATGTTGCAGGCGGCTGGACATTTGCAACAAAAACTCAATATTCCCCGTGGATAAGAAATCTTCTTAAAGAAAAAACGGTATTAAAACTTTCGCCGTCCGCCATGGAAGTTCTTGCGATAATTGCATACAAACAGCCTATTACAAGGGCTGAAATTGATACAATCAGAGGCGTTGACCCCGGCGGAGTAATAGATACGCTTACCGACAGAAAGTTTATAAAAATTGTCGGAAGAAAAGAAACTTTAGGCAAACCTTTGTTATACGGAACCACACAGGAATTTTTAAAACATTTCGGGCTTAATCATTTAAGCGAACTTCCCGTTATTGAAAACGAAAAAGAGCTGTTTGAAGCCAAAAAAGAAGTCGTTCAGGAAATGCTTTTTGATAACCAAGCCAATCTTGAAAAAGAGGAAGAAAAAGCTGAAGAACAACCGCAATCTGAAACTGCTAATGAACAATCGGCAATTAATGACCAAAATGAAACTGCGGAAAAAGTTAAGAGTGAAGATGTGCAGGCTGAAGAAGTTCGGACTGAACAACCACAGAGTACTTCCGACGCCGTCATTGCGAGGAGCGATAGCGACGAAGCAATCTTGAATACCGAACAACAGCAGTCTGAAATCAGCAATGAGCAACCGGAGAATGCTTCCGCAGAGAGTGCCTCTGTTGAAGAAAGGACTGAAACAATCGTTGAAGAACCTGCAGTTTCCGAAAATAACGCTCCGGAATCTGAACCGGAATCCGTCGCTGAAGAAACAAATACTGAAGAGCAAAATGGTAAAAATGCGGAACAAATCAAAACAAATGAACCGCCCGCCGAGCAATAACAATGAAAAAACCACAAAATAATAAAACCATAGACAGACAGACAGACAGACAGACAGACAGACAGACAGACAGACAGACAGACAGACAGACAGATACTCTTCGCTCTAAGAGCATCGTTTGCCTTTTCAGACGTTTTTGCAGACAAAAAAATAAAACTTAATAAAATATTATAAGACGAAAAATGAGTAAATTAAAACTTGTTTTCCGTCTTTTTTTATTTTCGGAGAAACAATGAAAAATATCGGCAGATATTTAATAATTTTTATAACGGTTTTTGTTGCGACATTAATTATTACGGTTTTGTATACCGCAGTAAAATCTTCTTATTTTTCGCCGGAACATCTGAAAACTTCAGTTTTTTATATAAGATTTTTGCTGTTTTATTTTTTGTCTTTTTTATTTTCCGTGTATTTTGTTTTTGATGCAAAAGATATCTGCAGTTGGCTTTACAAAAACAGATATTTCATAGGATTGTTTATTATCCTGTTTGCCGTCGCATTTGAATTGAACAATTCTTCCATGGGACAGCTGGGATATTTCCTGGACCATAAATATTATGACGAAAATATAGTTTTGGGCAGTGTAAAAAGTAATTGTTCTGATGAATATGCTATCAGTACACCTATTATTTTTTGCCAGCACAGTCAAAATTACCCGTATTTTAATAATATTTTACGCGGAACGGAAACGAATATGTCTTTGATTTGTGCCCAGCCGGTGAAAAATATAATAACCGTATA